>CABQOJ010000119.1 GCA_902465775.1 uncultured Porphyromonas sp.
GTCCGTTGTATCAAAGGTTACAGCGTCGTGGTTTTAACGGGAACGGACGCACAGACGAGTAACGGTTGTAGGGACGCACGGTCGTGCGTCCGTTGTATCAAAGGTTACAGCGTCGTGGTTTTAACGGGAACGGACGCACAGATCGTGCGTCCCTACAGCCGTTACACGTCCGTCCCGACGGTCTGCGTCCGCAGTTAGTCGCGCACCTCGTAGGTTTTGCTGTCAGATATGATGTAGTGCATGGTGACGTCCCATGGCTCTAGCGGAATCTGCTCGACGATCTGCATCGAGGAGGTGACCGCTACACGGAGTGCGTGGGGACAACGTGCGAAAAAGCGATCGTAGAAACCCTTGCCACGCCCCATACGTCCGCCGTGCGGGTCGAATGCGAGCCCGGGTACGAGGATTAGCTCTATCTCTGCGGTGTCTACCGCCTCTTCGACAGCAGCTGTCGGCTCAAGGATCTTGTAATCCTCGCTGGTGACAAGCGAGTCAGACTGATAAGCGTAGAAGTTGATTTCGTCGCCCTCGACACGGGGAATGAGCAATCTCTTCTCCCCTTGGTAGCGCTCTAGGATCGCCGTCAAGTCTACCTCGTCGGGCATAGCACAATACAGCGCTATGCAGTGGCTCCGCACGAAGGGCAGGAAGGTCTCTATCTGCTGACAGACACGCTCTGAGACTGTCTGTCGGTACTCCTCTGTCCACTCATTCCGCATCTTAGCACGGATGGTGCGGCGCAACTCTTTTTTCTCTTCTCTCACTCTGTCACCACTCATCATCACATCTGATAATTGTCCTCTAGATACTGCTCTGCGCTACTGATCATCGGGTCGTCTTGGGTTATCACCTGATAGAAGCCCTCGGCGCCAAAGAGATGATTGGCGATCAACGCATTCATCTGTAGTTGCAACCGCTGTGAGGCTTGGCGGAGCATCTGTGGACGCTGTGCTATACCTCGCTCAGCAGCGTATGCGGCTAGGTCGTTTACGAGAGTCTTCTCCCGAGCCAGTAGCGCTAGGAGCTCCTGGACGGAGCCCATCTCACGGAGGTTATCTCTATTTAGATCTACAAAGTAAAAGGCGTACTCCTGCATCAGCCCAGACATGATCAGACGTGCTGCATAAGCATTGATCATGGCGGTGTCTTGCGGTACGAAGATATCTGGCATAATGCCATAACCACTGAAGAGAAGACGCCCATTGTCGCTATGATACTCCCGTTGCTTTTGATTAGTCAGTGAGAGCGTGTCCGCATAGTCGCCTACGGGCTTGATACCCGAAACGCTCATAAGGCTCTCCTCGATGGAAGAGAGGCTACCCTGCTCATAGGGACGCTGTATGTTACGCCCAGAAGGCGTGTAATAGCGTGCCACCGTGAGACGTACGCTGGACTTGTCCGCAAAAGTAAAGGGCTGCTGTACCAAACCCTTGCCATAGGTCTGTCGTCCCACGATCATCGCCCGGTCGTGGTCTTGCATCGCTCCGGAAAAGATCTCGGAGGCTGACGCACTATTTTCATTGACCAGCACCACGAGTGGCAGTCGCTGTAGCATACCCTCGCCATTGGCCACGACATCTTCACGAGGCATGGTGCGTCCCTCGGTGTAAACGATCAATTGCCCCTCCTGAAGGAACTCATTGGCGACAGCTATGGCCGAGGTCATGAAGCCTCCCGTATTGTCTCTCAAGTCTAGGACCAGCGCTTTCGCACCTGCTCGCTGTAGCGCGCCCCAATGCTGAATGAATTCATCATAAGTAGTGCGCGCCCAAGTGGTGATCTGCATCAGTCCGATGGAAGGCGTCAGCATATAGCTCACATCGATGCTCCGGATCGGCACAGGTCCACGCACTACGTTCACATCTCTGCGCGCATGGCGACGCAGTACCGAGAGATGCGCCACAGATCCCGCAGGCCCTCTCAGTGCCGTGGTGATGGTGTCCTGGTTGTTGCGCTCGCCGAGGAGGCTCTTGCCGTCGCACGCTAGGATGCGGTCGCCAGGCTCTAGCCCAGCCGTCTCGGAGGGCCCCCCTGCGAAGACCTGATCGACGACAATCGTGTCGGTGATGATGTTGTAGATGATCCCAATCCCCTCAAATTGTCCCTCTAGTCTCTGCTCCTCACGCTCTGACTCCAGCGGCGGGATGTAAGTCGAGTGCGGATCCAGAGCGCCTAGCAGATAAGGCAAGAGATTGGTCCGTAGCTCCTCCATGTCCACGGAGTCTACGTAATACTTATCGATCAACTGGAGTACCTGGTCGAACTTGTCTGCATGCGTGAAGCTCCGATAGCGAGAGATGAGCCAGAAAGCTAAGCTCCCAATCAGTGCTCCAGCCACAACGCAGAGCAAATATTTATACTGACGGCGCATATCTACCACTTGTTATCTAGGAATAGGTACATATACTAATGGGTAGAGGACTCCGTATCTGACGGAATAGGAGCTGGCGGGATGGTGTCTAGCGGTATGTAGACCACCTCGATGCCAGCACGCTCGAGTAGCTCGACACCGTCGGTGAGTCGGTACTGCTCGCCATAGACCACACGTCGTATGCGACTCTGGATGATCAGCTTAGCACACTCCAGGCAAGGCGAGGCGGTTATGTAGATCGTTGCGCCCGTGCAGTTATTGCCCGAGGCAGCCACCTTCGTGATCGCATTCGCCTCTGCGTGGAGGACGTAAGGCTTCGTGATACCCTCGTCATCTTCGCACACATTCTCAAAGCCCGAGGGCGTACCATTGTAGCCGTCCGAGATGATCATCTGATTGTGCACAATGAGGGCTCCCACTTGTCGACGCTGACAGTAGGAGTTCTCAGCCCATATACGAGCCATACGCAGATAGCGACGATCTAAGATAGTCTGCTTTGAGTCAGGAGCAGAGGGGGTAGCTGGTGTGAATGTCATCATGTAGTGATTTACCCATAGTGTAAACCGCCACAAAGATACTGATTATTTGGCACAAATGACACCCCCAGGCGCACCTAGGATCCATTTCCCCGAAAGCTGGACGCACGCCCGTCGTCTAGCGGAGTGCGTAGGTCGCGCGAACAGTGACGGAGATCGTCTTGTGACGTGAGGAAGTGTTGAAAGCGCCACCCCATGAGTAGTCCTCGCCAGCGTTCTTGCCGACAATTTGGAAGACCCCCATCGAGGCGTTCTGCAGCTTACCCACCTTACCGCGGCTCCCCGAGGCTATCTCCTCCGCACGATTCAGCGCGTCCTCAGAGGCTTGGCGCAGCATCTGATGCTTGAGATCATCCAGACTCGTGTAGTAGTAGGCAGGCGCTTGGCTCGTTATCTCCACCCCCTGAGAGATCAGCGAAGAGATACTCTTCGAGAGCGCCTCGACACCGTCCAGGTCCTTGCTCGTCACAGTCACCGACTGCGTGAGCACATAGCCATTGGGCACCTGCTGATAGTTACCATGCGTGTCGTAGCCATTGTTGTAGTCCTGCGACACCTCTAGACTCTCGAAGGTGTAGCCATCAGCCTTCAGACCAGCCTTCTGGAGAAACTCCTGCACCACCGTGCGCTCCCGCTCGATCTCCGTGTAAGCATCGCTCAGCGTAGCACGATGCACACGAAAGGAAGCACTCCAGACGATCAAGTCACTCTCGAAGTCCTGCTCCGCATTGCCCGTGACCGACACGATGCGAGGCTTGCGCACCGACTGATAAGTCGAGCCGGCGATCCAAATGCCTATGACAAAGGCCACCGCCAGTGCCAAGGCTGCCCAAAAGGTCCACTGCTTAGTCATAATCTATATTGTGTTAGAAGATTTATCTGTTAGAGCGAAGAAGTCTCGCTAGCGTAGTGCTATAGTCCCTTCTCGAGGAGATACTTCTCCACCTCCAGCGCAGCGCGGCAACCCGTACCCGCCGAGGTGATCGCCTGACGATAGCGTGGATCCGCCACATCGCCAGCCGCAAAGACCCCCTCCACACTCGTCAGCGGTCTACCCTCACGAGTCACGATGTAGCCCGCATCATCCAGCTCCAGCTGACCTGCCAGGAAGTCCGCATTCGGCTTGTGCCCGATAGCCAGGAAGAAGCCATCGATCGCTATATCACGCTTAGCCTCCTCAGGCGTCCCCTTCTTGTAAACGAGGTGAGCACCCTCCACGCCATTGTCGCCAAAGAGCCCCACCGTGTTGTGCTCAAAGAGCACCTCTATATTCTCCCGAGCGAAGAGCCTCTCCTGCATCACCTTCGAGGCGCGCAGATGATCCTTACGCACGATCAGATAGACCTGCTCCGCGATACCCGCTAGGTAGAGCGCCTCCTCGCAAGC
>CABQOJ010000120.1 GCA_902465775.1 uncultured Porphyromonas sp.
AGGAGACCATGCGACGTCCTATCTGTACATTGTCCGCACCGAGGGCTATCAATTCTTGTTCCAATACTGGCTCCAGCCCAGGGAGCGTCTTGGCGATCATGGAAAAGGTCTTCGTCATGCTTTATAAGTCGGTTCTAGCTGTAAAAGTACAAAATAAACGGCTAACGAGCTACTGTATGAGGTGTCGTGTCAAGGCTAACGCATAATCTATGGTGACTTCGTCTAAGTCTCTATGGTAGAAATTGCGAATTGCTCTGTAGGGATTTTTCATTATTCACCGAGGAATGGGAAAATTCTTCGGACTTGTGATTTCATTCTTCCGAACTATCATTTCATTCTTCCGAAGTTTTATTTCGGCCCTCCGTGGGGAATTTTCGTTTGCTCCGTGAAGATCTTCGATTTCCTCGGGAGAGACTCGAATCATCGGAGAGGACTGAATAATCGGAGTGGACCTGTAGCGCTGTGTAGCAACGTTCGCTCCGGGTATCCTGGGTTATTGTCATACGTAGCTTAGAGATGGTAGATTATTAGGTGTCAGACTTGAGCGTCGTGTGCCTCGCAAAGGGATCTGACAGCGTGGGGGTGAAGGTAATCTCCGCCCAGCGACGGGTCTGCGGCGTGAGCTGGTAGTCGGCACTACGGCAGAGGCCGACCAGCCAGAGCGCAGTGCCAGTGTGGCTGTCGGTGAGTTGCACCGTAGCCGCTCTGCGTGAGGGCAGAATCTTCGCATCGCGCAGGAGCTTCGCGAGCTGTTTGCGTCCTTTCATACCAAGCGGTGCGATCCATTGCTCGCCATCGGTAGAGGCTCTGAGCTGTAGCTGAGGCGTCCTCGACAGAAGTTGGTCGTAGTCGGCCAAATAGCTGTAGGGCGTGAGCGTCCGAATCGCAGGCGGTGGCGTCTCCGAGGAGTCGTGCACCGCTATCTTTATCGAGCCTAGCGGGTGATCCAGCACGGCTCCCGCTGGCCAGCTCGCCATAGCGGGCAGCTCTAGGCAAACGCTCGTCGCTTGCTCCAGATGCGCCAGCGTCTCATTCGTCGTGCCTATCAGATAACCCCGATAACGCTCGATGATCCCGCCACGTCCCTCGTAGCGAGCATAGCTGTCGGCACGCTCAGGCTTTGCGCAGTCCATAAGGAGCTGCTGTAGTACCAAGCGGTCACAATCGATGGCCTCGAAGTGGCTGTAGAGAAGTGCCAGCGGAGCTATCTGCTGACGGAGCCAGGCGATCTCTAGCGGCTGGCTCGCATCTGCAGGGAGGGTACTCCTTATATAGTAGTCCTGCAACTGCTCCAAGTCCCGCAGGATATGGATCGTCGCGGCGACCGCCTGGTCAAAGGAGGGGTTCAGCTGGTCAAAGAGTGGGCGCAGCGTGTGCCGGACGAAGTTGCGCCGTATGGTTGTATCGGCATTCGTCGAGTCCGTCACAAAAGGCTGTCCAGCCGTTTGCAAGAAGTCATAGATAAGACGAGGTGGCGTGTCGATGAGCGGACGAATATACTTCCCCTCCTCACGCGTGGGGAGCATGCCCCGCAGTCCTCGTACGCCAGCTCCTTGGGAGAGATTGATCAGGAGCTGCTCCACATTGTCCTCCAGATGATGGCCTAATGCGATACTCTGCGCATCGTACCGCTCATACAGCTCGTTGAAGAAGTGGTATCTCAGCTCCCGCGCCGCCATCTCTACGCTCACGCCCTGGTGCGCAGCCACGTATCCGTAAGTGTCAAAGGAGGCGCGCTCTAACGGCACCCCCAGCTGCTCACAAAGCTCTGTGACAAACGCTTCGTCACGATTGCTCTCGTCGCCTCGCAGGTGAAAGTTGCAATGCGCCGCCACGCAGCGGTAGCCTAAAAGCGAAAGCCCCCACAGAAGCGCCGTTGAGTCGGCACCTCCGCTGAGGGCTATGATGACCACCCGCTCGCTGTCTCGCTCTAGCAGATCATACTGCTCGATCGTACGACGCATCTGATGCACCAAAGCATGATTGAGTAGCGTACGTCGCTGAGACACAGTGCGAGGGATGAATGTCGTAAAGGGAGAGAAGAGCGACAGGCCGTCCGAAGAGGCTCGTCGCTGGGTAGGGAAGATTTACTTGTCCTCTTTATCCTTGCTAGAGGCTGCTTTCTTAGTACTCTTAGAGGCTGTCTTCTTCTCGGTGGTAGTAGCCTTCTTAGTACTCTTGGACGCAGTCTTCTTCTCGGTGGCGGTAGCCTTCTTAGTCGCCTTTTTCTTTGTATCAGCCTTCGTCTCAGACTGCTCCTCTACTGGCTCATTCTCGATATCTGGGTCGATGAGTACACGACCGCAATACTCGCAGACGATGACCTTGTTGTGGAGCTTGACCTCTAGCTGACGCTGTGGTGGAATATGGTTAAAGCAACCGCCACAAGCCTCACGCTCTACGGGTACCACGGCAAGGCCGTTGGTAGCGCCCTTGCGAAGGCGCAGAAAAGCCTTGAGGATACGCTCGTCGATCTGTGCCTCCAGCTCGTTGGCACGATCACGGAGCTGCTCCTCCTCAATGCGGGTCTCAGCGATGATCTGCTCCAGCTCCTCGCTCTTAGCCTGATGATCCTCCTCACGCTCCTTGATACGCTCTTGGAGCTTGGCGATGTCATCCTTGCGACCTTGGAGCTCTGCGTTGAACTCGCGGATATGCTTCTGTGCGAGCTGTATCTCAAGCTCCTGAAACTCGATCTCTCGCGACAGATGCTCGTACTCGCGGTTATTGCTTACCGCATTGAGTTGCTCCTTGAGCACTGCAAGCTTATCGTTTGCCGTAGCGATCTTTTGGTTCTCTCCACTGACCGACTGCGTGAGCTTCTTGGCAGCCGCGTTGTACTTCTCTAAGCGTGTCTTCAGTCCCTCGATTTCGTCCGCTAGGTCTTCGATAGCTTGGGGTAGCTCGCCTCGCAACAGCTTGATCTTGTCAATACTGGTGAGCGTCTCCTGTAGACGCTTGAGAGCGATGAGTTTTTCCCTGATACTACGCTCGGCTACTTCGTGGGTCGTTGTATTGATACTCATATATGGTATTGCTTAGAAATAGTGAATAGGATTGGTGTCAGCATCTGACATATGGATGACAAAGTTACGATATTTATCCGACAACGCATCATAGAGCATCGTGCGCGTGCAGTGCTCACTCTCGAAGTGTCCCAGAGTGATCAGCCAGAGACGACCCTGCACGTCGAGATAGTCGTTGTACTTTGCCTCGCCGGTGATATATACCTCTGCGCCTGAGCGGAGAGCCTCGCCGATGAACTCGTGACCGCCGCCACTTCCGCCACAAAGCGCCACACGACGGATCGACTGCGTGGGGGGATTGGAGTAAGCGATGCGCTCTACTGCGGGTAGCGTAGCTAGGTGCTCGAGGAACTCCTGCGGAGAGAGTTCACTCGGTAGCTCGCCAACGATGCCTAGCCCGCTCGTCGGGTGGTCCATCACGATCGGAATCACCTCGTAGGCTGGCACCTCATAGGGGTGCGTCGCTACGAGCGTCGTGAGAGCTTGCGAGAGTCGCTCCTGTGGTACGAGCACGGAGATCATCTCCTCCTCGACTGCCTCCATGGTGCCATGCGAACCAATCGTCGGATGCGTCTCTGCGCCTGGACGGAAGCGCCCCACGCCCGAGCAACTGTAACTACAGCCCGTGTAACCTCCGAGCGAACCAATCCCCGCCTTCTCATAAGCGATGCGTAGCGCATCAGCGTGGCTGTGCGGGATGTAGGTCTGTAGCTTGTAAAAGCGTCCTCGCTGAGGCATCATCGGTCGCCGCCCCTCATGCTTGAGACCGACTAGGTTGGCCAAGTAATGATTCACGCCCTGGCTCACCTCATTGTCTGCCGAAGTGTGGCAAGCGTAGATCGCTATATTGTTTCTCAGGGCAAAAGCTACGCAACGCTCCTGATAGGTCGCAGGTGTAAGCCGCTTAAGCCCTCGAAATAGGATCGGGTGATGCGATACGAGCAGGTTGCACCCACGCTGCAGGCACTCCTCAAGAACCGCCTCGGTCGTCTCCACAGCCAGCATGATGCCACGCAGTGGCTGCGTCACATCGCCCACCTGAAGGCCCGAGTTGTCGTAGCTCTCCTGGTAACTCAGCGGATAGCACTCCTCTATCGTACGTACTACATCTCCTATCGTGACCATAAGGACTCCTTAATATATTATAGTGTCTCCCGCACCGTCAGGTGTAGCTCGTCGAGCTGCTCGGGATCTAGTCGTGCGGGTGCATCGATCATCACATCACGGCCCGAATTGTTCTTCGGGAAGGCGATACAGTCAC
>CABQOJ010000121.1 GCA_902465775.1 uncultured Porphyromonas sp.
ACAGCTACACCCCAAGCCTACCAAGGATGGGGCATGGACATCCTTTGAGGCAAGGTTAGATATCGTCAATGAGGCTGCCTACAAGCAGATTGACCTCCAGAAGGGCAAGTACCGCATGGTCCTCATCTTCTCATCGAGTGCTCGTGGCGATGAATTCATCGGAGCCATCGGCAGTCGCCTGCGCATCGACGACTTCGTCGTGACACTAGATATACCAAACAAGAAGTAACCCGCTACAAACATGACTATGAAGCAACTATACAGAGGAGCTCTCGGGCTCTTGCTCGCACTCGTCACGACGCCACTCCTATGGGGTCAGAGTAGCAATGACAATGTTGAGTTTGGCGTCAAGGCTGGACTAAATATCGGAGCGACTACACCACTGCCCAAGCCTAAGGCGATTGACAAGATCTACACGTGGAATCCTCATATGAACATCGCTCTCAAGGGATGGCTCTCCTACCAGCTCCCTGACACCAAAGGGTGGCATCTAGACACAGGTCTAGAGATGGAGCGCAAGGGGATGTACGTCTGCACCCACGCGACCAATCTGAGAATTAACATGGGCGATGGTAAAGAGGCCGCTTGGGGACTCTTTACGGGCAATAACAGCACCGAGTTTATCAACTACTACCTCACAATCCCGATGCTGGTTGCTTACCATACGAGCAAAGACAAGTTTCGTATGCAGGTGGGCTTTTACCTCTCCTACCTGATGCAGCAGAGCTTTAAGGTGACACTTGATGGAGACGGCACGCTCAATGAACAACCTATGGCTCCGGGACACCTCATTGACTTCGACCTGTCGGATCACTTCAACAAGCTGGATATGGGTGTCAGAGTAGGCTTCGACTACTTCTTCCACCAGCGCCTCGGCGTGACTGCACAGCTCAATATGAGCTTCGAGCCAGCCCTCGACAGGAGCTTTACGATGATGCCTTTCCCGCTCTACAACATCTACGCCTTTGCGGGCTTTGCTTACCGCATCTAGCTACTAGCGATCCGCTAGAACGTATATAAAAGGACGCACGACCGTGCAATCCCTCGTAGGGACTCACGGTCGTGCGTTCGTTGTATAGATAACCTTGATGAAGCGCCCGAGCAACGCCTTCCTCGTTCCAACCTCTCAACGCTTTCCTCGGAGGGAATGCCCCAATAGCTCGGAGGAAAGCTGACATTTCCTCGGAGAAAAAGAAAAACTCTTCGGAAGAATCAACTGAAACTTCGGAAGAATGAGATGAAAGTTCCGAAGAATTTTTCCGTTCCTCACTGGATATTCAAAGACCTCCACCGAGGAATTTTCGATTTCCTCCGCAGTGACTTTTGAGGAGCTCGTTTTTTATCATCTGTCAGCCCTGAGATTTACAGCATCTCAGTCAGAGGGCAAAGAGTTTTTTACTACCTTTGTGGTGCTATGGCATGAGGTGTCTGTGTACGCCCCACCCTACGCACTACCACTCACCGAGACCACCACGCTATGCACGCTAGCCTGATCATCATACCCACCTACAACGAGAGCGAGAATGTCGCTGAGATGATTCGCGCTGTCCTGGCACTGCCAGAAGCCTTCGATCTGCTGATTCTGGATGACAATTCGCCAGACGGAACCGCTGAGATCGTCCGTACGCTACAGCAGGAGACGGACTACACGGACCGTCTGCATCTGATCGTGCGCCCAGGCAAGATGGGACTAGGCACTGCCTATCTCACAGGCTTCGAGTGGGCTCTAGAGCATGGCTACGACTATATCTTTGAGATGGATTGCGACTTTAGCCATCCACTCTCGGCACTACCACATCTCCTACGTGCGGTCTCTGAGGAGGGCTACGATGTGGCGGTAGGCTCGCGCTACGTACGGGGTGGCGGAGTCAAGGATTGGCCACTGAACCGTATCCTCATGAGCTATCTCGCATCGGTCTACGTGCGCCTCGTCACCTGGCTGCCCGTACGAGACACGACAGCGGGCTTCGTCTGCTACAGACGTGAGGTGCTGGAGGCGATGAGACTAGACGAGGTGCACTTCAAGGGCTACGCCTTTCAGATTGAGATGAAGTACACAGCTCACTGTCTGGGCTTCAAGATCAAGGAGGTGCCCATCACCTTTGTCAATCGTAAGCTCGGAAGTTCGAAGATGAATGGCTCGATCTTTGGCGAAGCCTTCACGGGTGTCCTCAAGCTACGCTACTGGCGACTCTTCAAGGGCTTCCCCAAGCGTCGTAATCCTGAGAAATAATATGAAACAGATCATACTCGGAGCTACCTTAATCAACGAGGGGCGACAAGTCGTCGGCTCCGTATGCCTCTCCAACGAGCGCATTGAGTCTATATATATAGGTGTGGACCAAGCGTCTGACCTTCCAGACGAGCTACTCCAAGGAGCGGAGGTCGTGGAGGCGCACGGGCTCTGGCTACTACCTGGTTGCATCGATGATCAGGTACACTTTAGAGAGCCTGGACTGGCTCACAAGGGCGACATAGCGCACGAGAGCCGTGCTGCCGTGGCTGGCGGTGTAACCTCCTACATGGATATGCCGAATGTAAAGCCCCCGACGGTCACCCTCGAGGCGCTCCTCGACAAGCGTCAGCGTGCTCAGGAGACAAGCTGGGCGAACTACGCCTTCTACTTCGGCGGGACCAATGATAATGCGCCCGAAGCGTGTGCCATTGACCCAGCTTTGATCCCTGGGTACAAGCTCTTTCTAGGAGCCTCCACGGGGAATATGCTGGTGGACAGCGAGGAGGCTCTTGACTACTTCTTCGCTCATGCCCCTAAGCTCATCGCCACGCATTGCGAGAGCGAGGAGATCATCACACGCAATAAAGAGCTTTACCGCCAGCGATACGACGGGCACCCACCCATTGAGGCGCACCCGCTGATACGCTCTCGTGAGGCGTGCTACGCGTCTTCGCACAGCGCCATAGAGCGTGCCAAGCGTCTCGGGGCTAGACTACACGTGCTACACCTATCGACAGCGGAGGAGATGGAGCTCTTTTCGGCAGCTCCGCTTTCGCCAGAGAAGCGCATCACCGCTGAGGTGTGCGTCCACCACTTATGGTTTACCGATGAGGACTACAGCCGCCTAGGCAACCGCATCAAGTGGAATCCTGCGGTCAAGACGGCTCGTGACCGTGAAGCTCTACGCCAAGCACTCGTCGAGGGTCGCATCGACGTGGTCGCCACCGACCATGCGCCTCACACGCTAGCCGACAAGGAGGGCGACGCCCTCACGGCAGCCTCTGGAGGTCCACTCGTACAGCACAGCCTTCTGATGATGCTGGAGCTGGCTCACGAGGGGCTTTGGTCACCTGAGCTGGTGGTTGAGAAGATGGCGCACGCTCCCGCCAAACTCTTTAGAGTCCGTGAGCGAGGCTACATCCGCACTGGCTACTACGCTGACCTAGTCCTCGTCGATCCGCACCAGGAGACCACGGTGACTAAGGAGAGTCTCTACAGCAAGTGTGGCTGGTCGCCACTGGAGGGCTACACCTTCTCGCATCGCATCGTAGCTACTTGGGTCAATGGACAGGTCGCTTACCGTGACGGTCAACTGACCAGTCGTCCGTCTGTCCATGCGCTCACCTTCGCCTGAGCGACCTCTCGCCGAGAAGCGAAATGGCAGCTTGGATGTCAAACCCTTTCGCTACGTGAGCGATTATTATTATATTTGCAGTCGGGTGTTGATCTCCAAAGAGATTGACCCCATAGAGTGGGCGCCGGTCCGCTCCCTTTGAATAGACACATAAATCAAAAAACAGTATAGCGTATGAATCTGTCACACATCGAGCATCTTGGGATAGCAGTCAAGAGCATAGAGGAGGCGCTCCCCTTCTTTGAGGGAGTCCTCGGACTAACCTGCTACAACATTGAGGAGGTCGCCGACCAGAAGGTGCGTACCGCATTCCTCAAGATAGGCGAGGTCAAGCTGGAGCTCCTAGAGCCTACGAGCGATGAGAGCCCCATTGCGAAGTTTATTGAGAAGCGTGGCGAGGGTATCCACCACCTAGCACTATCATCTGACGATGTGGCACCAGCTCTCGAGGAGCTCAAGGGCAAGGGCATACGCCTCATTGATGAGAAGCCTCGCAAGGGTGCTGAGGGTCTCAACATTGCCTTCGTTCACCCCAAGAGTGCACACGGCATACTCCTAGAGATCTGCGACTGCAAGGATGTCG
>CABQOJ010000122.1 GCA_902465775.1 uncultured Porphyromonas sp.
TCGTATCGATGACGACCCCCTTGAGCGAGGGCGAAGCCTTGAGCGAAGCGTCCTTGACATCACCAGCCTTATCGCCAAAGATGGCTAGGAGTAGCTTCTCCTCAGGGGTGGGATCGGACTCGCCCTTTGGCGTGATCTTACCTACGAGGATATCGCCAGGAACGATGCGAGCACCGACACGGACGATACCGTTGGCGTCAAGATCTTTCGTAGCCTCCTCGCTTACGTTGGGGATGTCTGCGGTGAACTCCTCCATGCCTCGCTTCGTCTCACGAACGTCTAGTGAGTACTCGTCGACGTGTACAGAAGTGAAAAGGTCCTCAGCGACGACACGCTCGTTGAGCACGATCGCATCCTCGTAGTTGTAACCCTTCCAAGGCATGTAAGCAGCCAGAATGTTGCGTCCGAGAGCTAGCTCGCCATCTTGCGTGGAGAAGCCCTCGGTGAGTATCTGACCCTTAGTGACGCGGTCACCCTTGCGACATACGGGGCTCAGATCTATCGTTGTAGATTGGTTGGTCTTGCGATACTTGGGAAGCTTATAAGTAACCTCTGAGGGCTCGAAGCTGACGAGCTCCTCCTCCTCAGTGCGATCGTAGTTGACCACAATCTTGGTAGCGTCTACATAGACGACGACGCCATTGCCCTCAGCCTCTACTTGAGTACGAGAGTCTGAGACTAGTCGGCGCTCGATGCCTGTGCCTACGATAGGAGCCTCGGGCGTTAGTAGAGGTACTGCCTGGCGCATCATGTTTGATCCCATGAGGGCACGGTTAGCATCGTCGTGCTCGAGGAATGGGATGAGTGACGCTGCAATCGAGGCGATCTGCGTCGGAGAGACGTCCATCAGATCGACTTCTGATGGCTCTACTACGGGAAAGTCTGCTCCATAACGTGCCTTGACACGAGAGCGGACGAAGTGTCCGTCTTTGTCTAGAGGAGCATTACCCTGAGCTACTGTCTTGTCCTCCTCTTCCTCAGCGGTATAGTAAGCTAGCTTGGAGCCTTTGAAGCTGACGGTGCCTTTCTCGACATTGCGATAAGGGGTCGTGATGAAGCCTAGCTCATTGATCTTAGCGTAGACGCAGAGAGAGGAGATGAGTCCGATGTTTGGTCCCTCAGGAGTCTCGATAGGACAGAGGCGACCATAATGGGTGTAGTGTACGTCTCGCACCTCAAAGCCTGCACGGTCTCGTGTCAGACCACCTGGGCCTAGTGCCGATAGACGACGCTTGTGCGTAATCTCAGAGAGTGGATTCTGCTGATCCATAAACTGTGAGAGCGCGTTGGTCCCGAAGAAGCTGTTGACAACCGACGCAATAGTCTTGGAGTTGACTAGATCAACGGGCGTAAAGACCTCGCTGTCACGAACGTTCATGCGCTCCTTGACCGTGCGGGCCATACGGCTCAGACCTATGCTAAACTGGTTGTAGAGCTGCTCTCCGACCGTTCGGACACGACGGTTCGAGAGGTGATCGATATCATCGACAGGTGCCTTACCATTGACGAGCTTGATCAGATGGCGTATGATAGCAACGATGTCCTCCGCCGTGAGGATTCTGATGTCGGGATCAATGTCTAGTCCGAGCTTGCTATTGATCTTGTAGCGCCCTACATCGCCGAGGTCGTAGCGCTTCTCCGAGAAGAAGATGTTGTTGAAGATCTCCTTGGCACTCTGATCATCGGGTGGCGTAGAGTTGCGTAGAAGGTTGTAGATGAAGTTGTAAGCAGCCTGCTCAGAGTTGGCTGAGTCACGCTTGAGCGTGTTGAAGATGATCGAGTAGTCCATGACCTCTTGGTCTGAAGACTCCTCATCTGATGTGGATAGGTCACGACGTAGTAGGATGGTTTCGATACCATTCTCTAGGATGACCTGAGCATTCTCCTCGTCTAGTATCGCATTTTGCTCTACTAGCGTGTTGTATCGAGCGAAGGTCTCAGTCTCTCCAGTCTCCTCCTCGCTCTCCTCATCGTAATACTTTAAGATGACGGAGGCGGCTAGCTGTCGTCCATAGTTAGCCTGTAGATTCTCTAGCGTGACAGGGATCTCCTCGGCAATACCAAAGAGATCAAGTATATCCTTGTCCGTCTCATAGCCGATGGCACGTAGGAGCGTTGTGATGGGGAGCTTCTTCTTACGATCGATGTAAGCGTATAGCTCGTTGTTCGTATCAGTAGCGAACTCAATCCAAGACCCCTTGAATGGGATAATACGAGCCGAGTAAAGTCTCGTCCCGTTGTTGTGTAGGCTGGATCCAAAGAAGACGCCTGGAGAGCGGTGTAGCTGAGATACGACTACTCTCTCTGCGCCATTGATGACGAATGTCCCCGCAGGTGTCATATAGGGTATAGACCCTAGGAAAACGTCCTGTACGGTGGACTCGAAGTCTTCGTGCTCGGGATCTTCGCAGGTTAGCTTGAGCTTAGCCCTTAGGGGGACACTGTAGGTGAGACCACGACGCAGGCACTCCTCTATAGAGTATTTGGGAGGATCGACGAAGTAGTCTTCAAACAGAAGCTTGAAGTTGTTGCGAGTGTCTTCGATGGGGAAGTTCTCAGAGAAGACTTTAAATAATCCCTCTTTCTTTCTACTCTCGGCAGGAGTATTGAGCTGAAAGAAGTCCTGAAAAGATTTGAGCTGCACCTCCAAGAAGTCAGGGTACTCCATTGGATGAGCGATAGATGCGAAGCTCTTTCTAGTATTAGTTGGTTTGGATGCCATCGTATGCTTCAGAGAGAAATGGTAAATGTAGGGGAGAGGAGCTGCTCTCACGAAGAGAGTCGGGGGAGCAGATACTCACTAGCGTGTAGCGAGCTACTACTCGAGAGATCGAGCTATAAGAGTCTAGCTCTAGAGACTTGTATCTAATCCTATCTGACAGTCCAAGACACCGCCTCAACGTGTAGAGAGCGTCACTTCGTACTGTGACAGCTTCATCTGTGGGTGGTGCCTCCAGAGAGCAAAAGATGCGAAAAGGCTAAGAACTCCCCCCATACGTATCGAGGGGGGAATCCTTAACCAATATGACCTGTGTCAGACAGGTGTCAAGCGGGTTTACTTTAGTTCAACCTCAGCACCAGCCTCCTCAAGTGCAGCCTTGAGAGCCTCAGCTGTAGCCTTGTCGACACCCTCCTTGATGTTCGTAGGTGCAGCGTCGACTAGCTCCTTAGCCTCCTTGAGGCCAAGACCAGCGTGCTCCTTAACAGCCTTAACGACTGCAAGCTTAGCAGCGCCAAAGCTCTTAAGTACAACGTCGAAAGAGGACTTCTCCTCAGCCTCTGCTGCAGCACCAGCTGCAGGACCAGCTACAGCGACTGCTGCAGCTGCAGGCTCGATACCATACTCCTCCTTGAGTAGCTCCTTGAGCTCGCTTACTTCCTTTACTGTGAGATTAACAAGAGTCTCTGCAATAGCCTTTATATCTGCCATGTCTGTATTGATGTTTGTTTGTTTCTAATTGAAGTGAATGCTTAGATATTTATTGCCTCTCGGCTAGGGTATCTAAGACCCCATGGATAGTGCCAGCTGCTGAATCAAGCTGCCCGAGTACGCCCAGAACTGGGCCCTCCAGCATAGCCACGATGTCAGCAATGAGCTCTTCGCGACTCTTGATATTGACAAGAGTCTCGAGTTGGTCAGCTCCGATGTAAAAGCCCTCCTGAACGTACGCAGCCTTTAGGTCGGGACGTTCGAGTTCTTTATTGTCAGAGCGGAAAGCCTTGATCGCTTTAGCAGGAGCATTAGCAACCTCTGAAAACATGACTGCTGTGTTGCCCTTGAGAGACTCATAGAGCTCTGCGTAATCGACAGATTCGATTTCGCTGAGGGCACGACGCATCAGCGTGTTCTTGACTACGACCAGCTTGACGCCACTCTTGTTGCAGAGACGGCGTAGTTCGCTCGTCTTCTCAGCATTGAGTGCCTCGATGTTGGTCAAGTAGAAGTTGGGGTAGCTCTCTATATAAGAGTGTAACTGCTCGATGACAGTTGACTTCGTTTCCTTTTTCATAGAATTGTGTTTCTTAGATGGTGAGACGTTATTCTACTACGGATACGACTGACTTGGGATCTACTTTGATCCCTGCACTCATTGTTGTAGAGAGGTAGATGCTCTTGATATAGGTTCCCT
>CABQOJ010000123.1 GCA_902465775.1 uncultured Porphyromonas sp.
AGCTCTCGGCGGGCCGTGACGTGGGGCGTAGCTGCTTTCGGCTGGTTGCGCTTTTGGTAAAGCTCGGTGAGGAGCGCGACGATTTCGCTTTTGCGCCCTGACCCGACGACGAGGTCTACGCCTGGCATCTGTGCGATCTGTTCGCCTTGTAGCTGGGCGTAGCAACCGGTCACGACGATGAGCGCCTCGGGGTACTCGCGGTGCAGACGGTTGATGAGACTACGGCACTTCTTGTCCGCCGTGTCGGTCACCGAGCAACTGTTGACGATGCAGATGTCAGGGACCACCTCCGTCGTGTGGTGGTGCTCGTCAGAGATACGCTCCACGCCCACGGTCGCTAGCTGGCGAGCGATGGTCGAGGTCTCGGCATAGTTGAGCCGACAGCCCAGCGTGTAGAAGGCTGCTCGCTTGCCAACGAGCGGATGGAGTCGGGGAGTGATCATAGCGAGTAAAGCAAAACGCCAGCAATGCCCGCCAGGACTATGAGCAGGATCGGGTGAACCCACTTCTTATAAAGAACGAGTCCCGTCACGGCAAAGATGATGAAGCTACGGTAGTCGATGAAGTTCTCCGTGACGATGATATTGTCCACGGTGATCGGCGTGCCAGCGGGGAGCGTGAGGAGCGTCCAGAGCCCAGGCTGTATCATCAGCATCAGAGCGGCGGCTGCTATGAGTCCGACACTGGCGGGGCGTATGCCGAGGAAGGCCGCATCGACGTAGCGATTGCTCCTAAAAGCTTGAAAGCTTCGGGAGATGATGAGGCAGAGAATGAAGGAGGGAAGCATCACGGCGGTGGTTGCGAGGAGCGAGCCGAGGATGCTGCCACCCGTGACGGTGTAACCAATGTAGGTAGCACTGTTTATTCCGATCGGTCCTGGGGTTACTTGGCTTACGGCTACAATGTCGGTGAATTGCTGGTTCGTGAGCCAGCCATACTTGTAGACCACTTCGTTTTGGATTAGCGAAAGCATCGCATAGCCCCCCCCGAAGCCGAAGAGACCGATCTGAATGTAGACCCAAAAGAGCTGTAAGTAGATCATTGCCTTGCCGTCCTAGTTCCTTCTCATGACACTATAAATGATCCCTCCGAGGGCAGAGCCGATAATGATCCAGACGGGTGAGACGCCCATGAGCCAGACCAGCAAGGCCGACAGGATCGGTATCCAGACCATCCGCCAAGTGCCTTTCATCGCCCGCCACGTGGTGATGACGGGGATCGCAATCATCGCCACAACTGCGGGACGTATGCCGTACATGACCCGCTGTACCCAGACATTGTCGTTGACCTCTTGGTAAAACATTGCCAAGAGCAGGATGATGATGAAGGAGGGAAGCGTCGTGCCGATCGCACAAGTCACCGCTCCGAGATAGCCTTTCAGCCGATAGCCGATGAAGATCGACATATTGACCGCAAAGACTCCTGGTAACGACTGCGACACGGCAAAGAGGTCGATGAACTCCTCGTCGGTCATCCAGTGGTTCTTCTCCACGACGTCATGCTGTATGAGCGAAAGCATGGCGTAGCCTCCCCCGAAGGTAAAGCCCCCGATGCGAACGAATGTGATGAAGAGTCTCCAGAGCATCCTATCCTGTCTCGTCTATAGTCGATTACGTCGTGCGAAGTAGAGGACGAAGAGCAAGTTGAGCACGAGCAAGCCACCGCCTCCGAGGAGGACGTAGAGCTTGGCTCCATCAGCGACGGATAGTGCTACGATCATCCCTACGATGACGAGGAGCATCAGGACGAAGAGTGTCTTATCGAGCCAGTTGAGTGGTTTCTTTTTATTGCGTGGCATATAGAGATTAGAGGTTAGAAGAGTGAGAGCTTGACATACTTCTTGGGGTTTGCCTTGATGTCTCGGATTAGCGCATCGAGGCTAGTCGTGACGCTGTCGATGCGGTTGTAGAGTCCGTCCTCGTTGAGGAGTTTGCTCACGGTACCGTTGGACTGGTTGAGGCGCTGGGTGAAGCTCTTGAGCTCACGCGAGGTGCTCTCTAGATTATTTATCGTCTCCTGTAGGCGTAGCGAATCAAGCCTAGAGGCAAAGCTCTCAACATCTGTCGAGGTGTGATCGATACGCTCCATAATCACTGGAAGCGAGCTCAGCGACTGCTGTAGTTGCGCTGACGAAGCGTTGATATGCTGTGCCGACTGACGCACATCGGCGAGCGTCGGCTCTATATTTGGATTGGAGAGGATTGCGTTGGCTTGTAGCAAGACGCTATCCATACGGCTGAGCGTGGCAGAGATGCGCGGTACGAACTCGCTCTGTAGCTGCTCTAGGCTCACTGCCGACCGCTCGGTGGACATCGGGATGGTGTCCTTGGCATGGAGATAAGCGCCCGTTTCTACCTCAGGGAGGATTAGATTGACCAGCGCCCCGCTAAGAAGTGTCTGGGCGACCTGCACCTGCGTACCTTGGGGTAGCTTGATGTCAGGGTCTAACGTGAGCGTGAGGATCGACTTGCCGTTGTGTGCGTAGTCATACTCGATCTTGCGGACGGATCCCACCTTGTAGCCATTGACGAAGACCCGCGTAGCCACGTTGACTCCCGTCACATCGTTCATCGAGACATAGTAAGTCTTAGAGCGAGCTGAGATGGAGAGCCCCTTGAGGTAAGTGATCCCTAGGTATAGTATGAGGATTGCTAAGAGGGTGAAGAATCCTATCTTGACCGTCTGGCGTGTGAGTCTTTTCTGTGGCATAGTGTTGCTGAGTCTCTTAGTAAATCTCCTTATCTCTTACGCCCTTGAGGTAGCGGATGATGTAACAGCCTGGATAGCGCTTGGCTAGTCGCTGCTGAGCTTGTCTCGCCTCGCTGAGAGAATTGTACTGCTCAGCTGTGTACATGTAAAGCTTGCCACGCTGCTCCCGCTGTACATCGGTTAGATTGCGAAAGTAAGGGTCGTTCGTCTCTAGTTGTTGACGAGACGTGGCTATTTGTATGCGGTAGTACTCCTCACTATCTGAGGTTGTAGCACTTGGCTGTGCTGTAGTCCCTTCGTCAGATGCCGACTCGGTGGTCTCCTTTTGTTTCTTTTGCTTCTTAGGGCTGGTCGTGCGGATATACTTCTTGTAGTATCTAGAGAAGCCGTCAGCGATGCCCTTGGCCAGTTGCTCACGTCCACTCTGACTGACGAGGTAGTCCGACTCCGCCTTGTTTGTGATGAAGCCAAGCTCCACGAGAATACTCGGCATGGCGGTCTCTCGTATTACGAGGAAGGGCCCTTGCCGCACACTGCGATTGCCTCGCCCCAGCTTAACAAACGACTTCTGCACCTCGCTCGCTATATTGATGCTAGAGGTGAGGTGGACGTTTTGCATAAACTCAAAGATGATGTAGCTCTCCGTGCTGTTTGGGTCAAAGCCCTCGTACGTCTCCTTATAGTCCTTCTCCAGGAGGATTACTTGGTTCTCTCGCTTAGATACAGCCAAGTTGTCATTGGCACGGCGCAATCCCAGCACGTAGGTCTCTGTGCCAGAAGCACTCGGGCTCGGCGCTGAGTTGGTATGGATGCTGATGAAGAGGTCCGCTTTCTTCTTATTGGCAAAGTTGGCTCGCTCTCGTAACCCGACGAAAACATCTGTCGATCGTGTCATGTAGACCTTTATCTCGGGGTGCGCCTGCTCGATATACTTACGAGTCAGGAGTGCTACGGCTAGATTGATATCCTTCTCCTTGCGTCCGAAGGCGCAGGCACCGGCGTCATGCCCACCGTGACCCGCATCGATCACGACTGTATAGGCTTTCTGCTGCGCTAGCAAGTCCTGCGGACAGGCTATCGTGGCAAGAAGTATAGCGAGGGCGAGTTTGACCAAAGACTTCATGAGGTGGCTAATAAGTACTGAGAGCAAAGGTAAGAAATATAGCGCAAAGCAGCAGAACAATGTCGCCCCCTAGCCATAAAAACAAAAAAAGCCTCCCAGTAGTTACCGAGAGACCATCTGAAGAATTGTATCACGTCACAGTGCTAGGCGGTCGTCTGTGAGCCGCATGGGGCTCGAACCCATGACCCCAACATTAAAAGTGTTGTGCTCTACCAACT
>CABQOJ010000124.1 GCA_902465775.1 uncultured Porphyromonas sp.
CGTCGGCCGTAGGGGGACGTAGGTCTGTATGAAAGTGGCTCCATCCATTGTAATCTCTGTAAACTAAAAACTATTCAATGTGTAACTGTATGACGCTCGGACCAACGGTCCAAAAGAGCGCCCTACACCAATAAGACGAGTGAGTCGTCGAAATGTTGCAGCAACTAGTACTATTGGTATCTCTAGAAGTTCAGGCAAACGGAGCGAGCGAAAGTATCAGAGGGGGCAAACGTGCAATAATAGGTCGGGACGCACACTCGTGCGTCCCGACGGTCTGAGTCCCGACAGTCTGCGTCGTGACGGTATGATATTACAGGTTATCTGCGCACCTCAATGCGAGTGACCAGCTCTCCAGCTTGTAGTACGTAAGCTCCTTCTGGTAGCGTAGAGACATCTAGCGTGCTGCCAGGATTAGAGATGGTAAAGAGTAGCTCACCAGCCATCGTATAGCAAGCGACGCTAGAGATACTCGGATCGGTCAGGTAGAGGGTTCCTGAGGTGACAGTCGGATAGACGATAGGCTTGCTTGACAGCTCTGGCTGATCTATGCTCTGGGCGTCAGCTCCGCTGTAGGGAGCGTACTTTCTATTGTTGGTGTAGTAGAGCACAGACCAGTTTTTACCCTGAGCGACTTGGACAGCATCCTTGTTGCAGACGTTCTCCTCTAGGGGATAGGACTCATCATATACGGCTATCTGAGCGGGCTTGTCGGCACTCGCGTTAGCAGTAGGTAGCGACTTGGCTAGCGCTAGCATCTGCTCCTTAGATATCTTGTTATTCTCCAGGTAAAGCTTATGAGCCGAGGGGCAGCCGGAGAAGTCCAGAGCCGTGATCTCGTTGAGGTAGCACTTGAGGTTTTGTAGAGCCGTCAGTGTGGAGAGGTCTAGAGTCTGGAGCTTATTGCGCTCGCAGTAGATCGTATTGAGCTTAGTGCACCCAGTCATCGTCAACTCGGAGAGCTGGTTGTATCCACAGCTCACCCCTTGTAGATTCTTATTGGCTGACAGGTCGAGCGAGGTCAAGCCACATTGCGTGCACTCTAGAGACCTTAGAGCTGTCGCTCCTGATGTGTTGAAACTGGAGAGCGGGTTATCGGAGCAGACGAACTGTTTGAGTGCGGGTTTATTTGCCAGATCGATCTTCGAGAGCTTATTCTCTGAGCAGTTAACCCAAGTAAGCTTCTCGCACTTTGAGATGTCGAGAGAGGTCAGTTTGTTCTTGTGACAAAAGATCATCGTCAGCTGAGGTGCGTTGCTAAAGTCCAGCTGAGTGAGCTCATTCTCCTCGCAGTCAATGCGGTCTAGGTAGTCGGCGTGCTCGAAGGTGATATCCGTTACCCCATTCTTGAAGGTGGCTAGGTACTTGACAGGGCCCGTGACGGTTACGGTCTGAGCCGTCAGCTTATACTTCCTCCAGTCCTGCTCGAGGATAGCGGAGGATAGCCCCGTAGCTTGGACCGCTACGGCATCTTTTGAGACGACCTTCATATAGACAGAGTCGCCGACATTAAACTTCGTTTTTATTGTGATGACTTGCTGCTCCTGAGCTCGTAGACTCATAGTGGCAGCTCCGCATAGGGCGATGACCATCCCAGCCACAAGGCGCAAGATAGTCGTACGATAGTAGTTGTATGACATGAGAGTATTGCTTTAGTTTTAGAGAGAAAAGAGTAGTCCGTCACAACCTGAGACGGAGAGTAGGTAGTGTCCACGTAGCCACCCCTCTGTAGAGATAACAAGTCGTGAGGAGGGCACACTGCTACGCTGGTAGTGGCAGGCACCCTGCAGGTCGTAGATGGTTATCGTGGCTCCTAGAGGTAGCTGGTCTATGACTAGCTCTCGGTCGTACAGAGAGAGCTGTGGTAGACTGGGCATCATGTCGGGGCGCGTCACGGCATTGTCTTGAGACCCTTCGTAAGGTACGCCAAAGCCCCCGTTAGCTCCGCCACGAGAGTCCATGGCATCCCAACCCAGTTTCTTGAGGAGGGCGACCTGCTCCACGGTACAGACGTTGGTATCCTTAGCCTCCTTAGTGTCGACCACCATGAAGATCCCGCGGTGATCCATATACGTACGATCTGGTAGCGTCTGACAGATAGCCGTAAGATTAGCGCCTTGCAGATTATTTCCCTGACAAGCGACCTCGTCGAGCTCAGGATTGCTGGAGAAGTCTAGCTTAGTAATCTGATTGTACTCGCAGAGGACCTTAATGAGTAGCGGACATGGTGAGGTATCGATCTTAGTAAGTTTATTCTCAAAGCAGTATAGCCATCGCAGATTGCTGAGACCAGTCAAGTCTATCGATGTTAATCTGTTTTGATAGCATGAGATCTCAAAGAGCTCTTTACAGCCTGTCAAGACGAGCTCTTCGAGATCGCACTGTACACAGTTGAGTTTCCCGAGCTTAGGGCAAGGAGATACGTCCAGTCGCTTCAGTGGATTGCTCTCGCAAAAGAGTAGCATAAGCGACTTACAGGCAGTCAAGTCCAGTGCAGTGAGTTGGTTTCCCTGACAGCCTAAGCCCTCAAGCTTGGGACACTGTGAGAGATCGATAGAAGTGATATTACAGCCGTAGCAATAGACTTGACTGAGGTTGCCCTCTATGGCAAAGGTCTGAACCGTCACTTCATAGGTAGACTCTTTGTCATACACGACCTTTCCCTTGAGACCAGTTAGCGTAATGTCAGACCCAGAGAGTGTTAGCTTTAGCTTACTCCCTATAGGCGCTGTCGTAGTTGCTACAAAGCGATCTGCCCACGCTCCTTGAGTCAAGAGGGTGAGTAGTAGCATCAATAGGATGCTACGACGAGATACTAGTGCTTTCATATAGTCAGAGTATTGTGATCTTACCTCTTACTCGACATCCTTAAAGGGACGTATACCGAACTTAAACAGATTGGAGTTATAGCTTATATAGGCCATCTGGGGGATATATGCTATAGTCCATACGAAGCCTGCCTGCTTTTCGTGAGGGCTACTAGTCCAGTAAAAAGCTCCGGCACCCATGACCTCTGCGTGCTTCTGTGGGTGATAGTATACAGATGACGGTAGGATCCGTACGATGTCATCTTGACTCTCCTTGGCCCAGAAATCCTCCGTCGCAATGTCATCAATGGAGCCCGTGAAGTCACTCCCGAGGTAACGGACAGTAATCTTGAGATGAGCATCCGTACTGCCTATCTTATGCTCACCGACTACCTCATAGCGATATGCTGCCTGTAGGCTGTTGTCAGTAGCTACTGGGAAGTCAGGGTGCATCTCCGTACTTCCCTTCTTGAAGCGTAGGGCATAGCTCACTTTGCTCCCCTTTATGGACTTATAGTCTGAGAGATAAGATGCCTTGACGCTACCCACCTGTATGGCCTCTGGGGCATCTGTGTAGGACTTGTTTGCGCCAAACATTATATAGACCTCATACTTGGGGCCAAATGAAGGCATCAGCACAGCAGCTTCATACCGAGTGGGCGTATGATAACCCGCAGGGCAGGCAGTGCCTATCTGATCAAAAGGATAGTAACCCGATGCGTCATTGCTCTGGCTAGTGGCAAATGTCCCAGCCTCCTTACCTACATTATACTCCGCCACGTACTCGATTCCCATCGTTGGCCTCGTGGGGGTCTTCTTGACCAGCTCAAAGCGAATGCTGTCGATCTGATCTAGAGGGATCTCAGTGATCTGATCTTGCTGATAGACGCGTAGGTGCGTAGGAGGATTGGTCTGCTGTCCCCAAGCTGGCTGTAGGCTATAGAGGAGAGACAGCGCTACGAAAAGCGACAAGTAATACTGTTTCATACGATTGATGTTATGTATAGGTGAATTGTCTAGTGCCTGGGGAGGAGTGAACGGCGACTCCTAAGCTGGGGTCATTGCGCATCTCGCTCGTTCCAACGGCTAAAGTAGCGAAAAATATCTTAAAGTCGAAACTCTCCACGGAGGCGAGATATAAAACTTCGGAAGAATCAAATGAAACTTCGGAGGAATCAAATGAAACTTCGGA
>CABQOJ010000125.1 GCA_902465775.1 uncultured Porphyromonas sp.
AACGACCGATGCGCTCCTGTAGCTCGCCCATCTCGGTGATCTTGTTGCCATCGATGGCTACGATGACGTCGCCCTCCTCGATGCCAGCTGCATAGGCTGCACTGACTTCGGAGAATTCATTGACGTAGACGCCCTGAGAAACCTTTAGGTTTTTCTCCTTCTTGACATCCTCATTGACCGTTCCGCCGATGATGCCTAGGACAGCGCGCTGTACGGAGCCATACTTCTTGAGGTCGCTAACGATCTTGGCAGCGGTATTGATGGGCACTGCAAAGGAGTAGCCTGAGTAGTTGCCCGTCTCGGAGAAGATCATGGTGTTGATCCCGATGAGTCGTCCTTGAGCATCTACGAGAGCGCCACCACTATTGCCCCGGTTGACAGCAGCGTCGGTCTGTATGAAGCGGCCTATCTGAGCCGTGCCCTGAGGGCCCTAGACAGCGGTGCTACGAGCCTTGGCACTGATGATGCCCGCCGTGACGGTGCCTGTCAGGTTAAAGGGGTTGCCCACAGCAAGGACCCACTCGCCGAGCTGGATCTTGTCACTATCGCCAAAGGGAATGGTGGGTAGATCCTTAGCATCGACCTTGAGCAGGGCAATGTCTACCGTGGGGTCGGACCCGATGAGCTTAGCCTCAAAGGAGCGACCATCGTTGAGCGATACGGAGATGTTCTTGGCCCCCTCGACGACGTGGTTATTGGTAATAATGTATCCGTCGGTACTGATGATGACACCAGAGCCGAAGCTGGTGACGCTACGTGACTGCGGACGGTCAAAGCCTCGACCACCACCGAAGAAGAATTCAAAAGGATCTATATAGTCAATGGTCTGCTCGCCCTCGACCTTGATATGCACGACAGCCTGCACGGCTAGCTCAGCAGCGGGGGAGAGGTCGGGCGCATTGCCCACGGTACGACTGGAGGTGAGCTCATAGTCGGACTGTAAGAAGCCGTAGTCGTTTTCGGAGCTTGAGGAGTTGCCCTGTAGCACGGTGGCGTAAGGAGAGCCACTTGCAGCTGCTTTCCTGAGGGTGGTGCGTACGACCGCCCACGATACGAAACCACTGACGAGGGCTACGCCTAGCGTCAGGAGTGTGTACTTGAGGTATTTGTTCATAGTATTGAAAGGATATCTGTTTGCTAATAGATTGACAAGGTGAATAGTCCTAAAGGAGCTGTGCCTATAGCCGTACTCCTAAGGGGGCTATATCCAATAGACGATTGAAATGGCAAAATGTTGCATTGTCGGATCTGTCTAGACGTATCTGGCCATGATACAGGACGATGTCATATACGTTACTATCAAGGAAATCAAAGGATCCCTCGGTGGAGATTTTCGAACCTCCAGTGAGGAACGAAAAAATTCTTCCGAACTTCGATCTCATTCTTCCGAACTTTCATCTCATTCTTCCGAACTTTTATTTCGGCCCTCCGTGGGGAAATTTCGTTTACTCAGTGGAGCTTCCCGATTTCCTCGGGAGAAGCTGAAATCAGCTGAGAAGTAGGAGTAGCTATAAGGTAAGTTTATAGCGCTACGTAGCGAGCCTCTAGCCATATATTCCTTGGAAGTCATCATCTGTTGTGATCCTTAGAAGAGAGGATTATCATGCGTCACCCCTGCGTATGTGGCGGACCTCACAGTGATCGCATCTTAAGAGAAGACGCACACCCGCTCGTCTGCAGGTGTGCGTCCACTATGAAGTTATAGAAGCGTCCTGAAGAGACGCTTGTCTCTACCAGAAGCGATAGCGTGTATCCTCAATAGGCGTCCGCATGATGAGCTCCTGCATTGCTCTGTATGCCATCTGCTGCCCATAGGAGCGACGTCTCTGAGCTGTAGCTGCGGGTGAGGGCTTCGTGACGGAAGCGTCTACATTCTCCGAGATAGGCTGGAGGACAACGACCTCAGTGCCTGCACGGAATGGTGCCGAGAGCTGACCGATGCCGGTTGTCATGGCATTACCTACGAGTGCTGCAGGCGTATTGGGAGAGGAGACGTAGCTGATGTTGTAGAGGGTATCTACGCTCGACTGCATCTCTGTGGCATAGCTGTCGAGGCTATTCAGCTTCTTGCTTGCTAGGTTGGAGGCAAGCTGGTCGCCACGCTGCTCCATCAGGACGTAGTCGCGTACCTGATCAGCAACCTGCTCGAAGGGCTGGAAGCCTGCTGGGTACTTTGTCTCGACCTGTGCTACGACTAGGTAGTCATTGTTGCCACAGCGGAAGACCTTGTCTGATACCGTGCCTGCCTTAGAGCGTAGAGTCCAGCTGACGATCTCACGAGAGTTAGGAATCGATGCGAGAGCAGCTGAGGTGCTGTTGACATACTCGCCACGGACGACCGATAGACCTGCTTTCTGAGCCTCATCCATCATTTCGCCAAACTTCTTGTTGCTAGTAAAGATCTCGTTGATCTTAGCTTGCTCCTTACGGAAGGTCTCCTCGGAGAAGTTGATGGGTACTGTGAGCTGTGCGATCTTGTAGAGATTGACAGATGCCGAGGGGGCTGTCTTACGAATGAGAAGGGTAGTACCTGGGCGCTCCATCTTGACAAACTGATTGATCGGAGCCTTGTTCAGCGTGTCTAGCCCCATACCAAAGAGCTCAGCCTCGGTGAAGGTGCTGTCGGGCATGCCAGTGTATTGATCTGGATTGATGAGGTAGCCACCATTTGCCTTAGTTTGATCATCCATAGAGTAGGTTGCTACGACCTGAGCGAGCGTGGCAGATCCACTCTGAATGGCTGCTATCAGGCTATCAGCCTTCAGAGCATTGACCGAGTCAAGTGGAATCACGTTCACCTTGACCTCTTCGGGAGCCTGCTTACGGTCGATCAGCTTGATGAGTGTGTAGCTATCGTTCACAATGACTGGCTCATTGACACTACCTATAGCACCCTCGCGAAGCATGGTCATAGCGTTGGGTTGGGTAGAGAGGAACTGCTCTAGCTCCTTGTCCGTGAAGTAGGTCTTGTAAGCGTTGCCATTCTCATAGTTGCGTACCACCTTCTCGGGCGTCGTCGTAGCTAGGAGCTGCATGCGAGCAGAGTCTACCTCAGCCTTAGCGGCTGCGTAGTCAGCCTCGCTAGGACGTACGAGGGTACTGTAGTAGTTGACCTTAGCCTGCTCGAAGGGGAAGGCGTACATCTGCTTGTGGCTATCATAGTAAGCTCGTACCTGCTGGTCTGTGACTTTGACCTGATCATTGGGCAGGATAGTGCTTGGTGTACGTACGACAGCAACGGTACGCGTGCCTAGTCCTGTGGTGTACTTCTCGTCTAGTGAGTTGATGGCGTAGCTACGGGTGAGCAGCGCGTTGAGCTTCTCAGAGAGTCGCTGTGAGCGGATCTGCTTCTCAGTCTCCAGCCACTGATTGCGTACCGAGAGGACCATGCTCTGCTGCTCTGCAGGGAGACTCTTGACCTTGTTCAGGTCTAGGTCACTCATGATGCTGCGTATCTGCTCAGGATTGCTCATGTCTACTCCAAACTGAGAGAAGAACTGTGCTGCGAGCTGTGAGGTGGGTAGTCCCTCTCCAAAGATAAGTGCCGAAACCTCTGCAGGAGTGACACGCAGTCCGATCGCCTTGGCTTCTTGCTCTAGGACGTAGTCTGCGATGAGCTCCTGTGCTAGCTGATTGCTGATCTGTACACGATCCTGATCCGTTAGCTTGCCTTGGCGCTGACGCTCGTAGGGCTCGGTGCGCTCGGTCAGAAGCTGCTGGAACTCGTCGTACTTGACCTTTTTGCCGTCAATTTTGAGCGCAACCATCTTGTTGTCCTGAAGCAGCGATGAGCCAGATCGTAGACCATCACCGATGATAAATGCTAAGAGTGCGACACCTACTACGATGATGAGTAGGCCGGCACGATTTCTAATTTTCTGTAGCGTAGCCATTATATAGTACTATCTGTTTTTTCTTTCTCTAGTATTTCTCTCTGGTAGCCTTGCTTTCGGCTATTCTCACGAAGGGGAGAATAGGACGTGAAAGCTATCTA
>CABQOJ010000126.1 GCA_902465775.1 uncultured Porphyromonas sp.
CTACCTCGTCCGAGGGCTACACGCCACAATCATGCGCCCAGCATTGGTGACACTCTTGTCGCTAGTGCTGGGCATTTATTTAGGTAGTCTCGGGCTACTAGCGGCGCAATGGTACTTCCTCGGCATCGCCGTGGCGACGCTCCTTCTTGTCCTCTCTAGGCTTTGGCACAAAGCGCTCCTCGCTGGCTTCGCTTGGTACTTAGTGCTCCTCTGCATGGGAGCTTGTCTGGCAACAATTCCACGGGAACGGGTAGCGCAACTCCCACAGTCCAGCGATGAAACGACCTACCTCGTCACCATCTCTCGCCCGCCCACAGCACGCGAACAGGGCTCTCGTGCCGAGGCTATCATCGAGCAAGCAACAGACCCGAGCGGAGCAACCCTCGTTCGCTGGAGTGGTCAGCGCATCATGCTATACCTATGTAATGACTCGCTGCAACTCTCGCCTCGCACCAGCTACCTCGTCCGTGGACGGCTCACACCTCTAGATCAAGTTTCCTCGTCAAGCTATCAGCACTACCTCCTCTCACGAAAGGTCTCGGGCGTGCTATCCGCCTCCACGGCAGAAGCTTGCAATGCGCCAACCACTACCCATTGGTCGCTCTGGGACCAACTACGCTACCGCGCCTACACCCTCCAGCAGCGCATCGGTGGCACGCTAGACGAGATTGACAGGCTCACTCCACTACAGCGAGAGACGCTCCGTGCCATCTGCCTAGGCGATCGCTCCGAAGGGACCATCGCAGAGAAGCAGTTTCGCTCCGTAGGCGTTGCACACCTGCTGTCGGTCAGTGGCTTTCACGTCGGGGTCGTCCTACTACTCTTTTACTGGCTCATACGCTACCCGCTACGACTCATCCGCAACGTCCGTACTGCTTACCTCCTGCGCTGGAGCCTCACCCTCGTAGCCGTATGGCTCTACGCTTTCGTCTGCGGACTCTCCATCCCGACACTCCGCGCCTCGGTCATGTTCTCCATCTTTGCCGTAGCACGGCTCTTGGGACGCTCCACCGATCGGCTCAACGTATGGGCGCAGGCTGCCGTCCTCCTACTTATTGTCTCTCCCTACGCACTCTTTGACGTAGGCATGCAACTCAGCTTCGGAGCGGTGCTAGCCATCTTCGTCACCTGGGGCGCACTCAACCAACGCATCTCACCGAGTAGCTCCCGTGTCGTCAGCTACCTCTACTACCTCATCGTCACGACCCTAGCCGTACAACTCTTCGTCTGGCCTATCCTTGCACGAAGCTTCGGCAACACCGCCGTCTGGCTACTCCTCGCCAACCTCCTCCTGTCGCCCCTCGCCACGCTCCTCATCATCACGGGGCTAGTCACCATGGGACTGCTCGCCCTCGGGCTCCCAACGACGCTCCTACCGATGCTCCTCGTCGGCGTGAGCGACCTCACCAGCGGTGCGATGGCACTCCTCGAGCAGCACTTCACCACTCAGCTCACCATCGCCATGCCACTCTGGCTCTGCGTCGCTTACTACCTCCTCCTCTACGCCTGGGTTCAGTATCTCCTAGCCCGTCCCCGCCCCGTACGCGTCTAGCGGGCCACGTTGCCGAGCCCCTTAGCCACGGGTTTACGGCAAAAAGTACTTTCTAATAGACGGTGCAAAGGTAGTAAGAGAACCCCTAGAGACAGAACTCTAGTGCGCTCAACGTCAGCCTGGAATCTGCAAGCGCCTCAACAAATCCTCTAGGAGAGTGAGACAACAACTGCTTCAGACCTGTAGGACAAAAGCCCATAAGCCAAATGAGTCCACCCACTCCCAGCAAGCATTACACAACACTTGCAATGGAACTTAGAATAGAATTTCGACTACTAGTCAAAGACAAGAAATCCGTCAAATGAAGCGCAGAATGATATCTATAATGACCAAGACTACAACTCCGAACAAGATCTTCTTGTTTATATTAACTGCCTCCAACAGTTTGTTTTTCGTCTGATCGTTTTTCTCCTCAATCGACGTTACAGCATCTTGAAAAGAAGCCCTAAAGTTCTTGATATCAGCTCGGACTAAGTTGATATTTCCATTTACTGTTTGTAGGACCTTCGCCTGCTTAGCGTTTTCGTTCGCAAGAATAGATATAGCTTTTTCAATTTGACTTGAGCTGTCTCTAAGATCAAGCAAATTGCTAGCTAGATCATCAACTTTTTGGATCATTTCCATCTTGGAGTCTGAAAAGTCTTTGGCAGAAGAATTCATTTCCACTGCTGTTTGAGCTAGTTTATCTACACTCCCTGAAGCTTGCTTTGAGAAGTGATCCCAAGTACTATGGCTAGTAGCTTCAAAGCTTTTGAGAACTTTAGAGCAGGATTCGTCTAGTGCCTCGGTTGTATTTGAAACGACTTTTTTGGCACTAGCTTCAATCTCCGAAGAGATGCTGGCAATATTAGACACGAGCTTATCAACGGAGGCCAAACGAGCTGTAATGTCAGAGTCAATCTCAGAAATAAGCCCCTTCATTTCTGATTTAATAAACTCTTGCAAAGAGCCAAGCTGAGAAGCAATGGAAGCCAATTGCAGAGAGTATTCTGCAAGGTTTTTCGTGATTTTTCCATCAGCATCTAATACCTCATCAACCTGTTCTTTGGCAGCCTTGATACTCTTCAGGTCACTCTCCAGTTGAGTGAGAATTTCAAAAATAGGATTGTCAGTCATATCTCTATATTTCGTTATTGGTTTGATTGTCTTCTTTGTCGGTTCCAACGAACTTCTCTCTAAACATCTTTACCCAAGATGAATGTATCATAAGTTCTGCTTCAGCATCCCAGCCATTGATAAGCTTCATCTGCTCCTCATCAACTATGTTACGTCCCTTCTTTTGAATCTCTTCTTTGAAACGCTTTATGTTGCTATAGAACTCGCTGAGGTTATTAATGGACCTTTCTCTAAACTCTCTGTAGCCACTGATATAGCTGTCACGCATTTCCTTAGCAAGTTTTTCATTGTCTCCAACGCCAAGGAACAAAAGGCAGTAAGCATTAAGCATGTCAAGAGCAGGATTAGTATCCGTCAAAGAACGACGGATTAACCTAACACCTCCATGTAAGTGCTTAATATTACCAATCTGAGAGTCACTTTGGCTCATCACGTCATCGTCTATAACGCGTAAATACTTGAAGAGGACTTCAAAAGACGAGACCTTGCCATAATCCGTATCTCGAGTTAATGAGAATTCTTCTCCAAGCTCAGTCACATAATCTTCTCGTGCATACTTAGAGTTAAAGTAGTAATAAATGTCGTCCTTGAGATCTTCATTTACTTCCAACCAACTCTTATCACTCTGAACTGCCCTATAGCAGAAGTTCTCCATGTCTTGCATCGCACGCTTCCGCTTCATAGCAATCTTGGAGTATACAAACTCTGTAATAAAAGAAAGGCACTTCTGAATTTCATTGTCGCCTTTCAAGTCATAAGCTTTAGCGATTTCTATATCAGCCCGCTCATCGGTATAGTAGCGCTTCAAAAATTCCCTTAGAGCTAAGAAGTATTGTCCTTCGGCTTTCCGTTTAGTTACAATACGAAATCGCTGATTGAGATAGTCTTGAGTAAAGTCATCAATAACCCCAACGCAACACATGCGATAGATAGCCTTTTGAAGAGCCGCTATATAGTCAGCATAGCCATATTTGTACACTGTGCGAGCGAAGCCTAATCTTTGCTCACCCTTATCTTTAAGCCGATTTTCTTCCTCTGTATAGAACCGAGGAAGTCCGTTTTTTGTAAGCATCTCGTTGATCCAAGACACATCCTCAGAGCTGTAAACATAAGAGATATAATAAACTACACATTCACCTGGTTTGGTGTCCATTAGCTTATCCAAAAAGCCTGAGACGCTTTCCACTTGCTTTCGCTCCTCGCCTATTTCGGCAATGGTATTTGTATTCTTAGACATTAAGAAGTACATAATCCATTTCTCAAAATCAGCCCCGATGAAGTTGTTTTCATAAAAGAATTGATGTACTCCGTAGTCAAC
>CABQOJ010000127.1 GCA_902465775.1 uncultured Porphyromonas sp.
GGCGGAGGATACGATAGGGGAGCTCGAGCTCCTCGACGAGGCTCTTGACATGTGCGATCATCTTGTCGAGCTGCTGCCATGAGTGGTCGGGGCGATCGATGGAGACGATCTCTACCTTGTCAAACTGATGCAAGCGGTTGAGCCCGCGCACATCCTTGCCGTAGGAACCCGCCTCACGACGGAAGCAAGGCGTGTAGGCGGTGCAGCAGATAGGGAGCTGGTCTGCCTCGAGGATGACATCACGGAAGATGTTCGTCACGGGCACCTCGGCCGTCGGTATGAGGTAAAGGTTGTCCAGCTGTGCGTGGTACATCTGCCCCTCCTTGTCGGGGAGCTGACCGGTGCCGATGCCTGAGTCTTCGTTGACCATAATAGGTGGCTCCACCTCCTTAAAGCCCGCTGCCGTGGCTCTGTCGAGGAAGAAGTTGATCAAGGCACGCTGTAGTCTCGCTCCCTTGCCCTTATAGACAGGGAAGCCTGCACCCGTGATCTTGACTCCCAGCTCGAAGTCTATGAGATCGTACTGCTTAGCCAGCTCCCAGTGTGGTAGCTTGGCTGTACCCTCTAGGTGAGGCATCTCACCACCCGTAGCTACGCATAGGTTGTCCTCAGCAGAGGTGCCGTGTGGCACGTCGGGGTGTGGCAGATTAGGTACGGATAGTAGGAGCTGTCGCATGGTCTCCTCAGCCTGTCGCATGGTCTCTTCGGCCTGCTTAGAGATCTCCTTGAGCGCTTGTACCTCAGCTTTGAGCTGCTCAGCCTCTTCGCGGGCACCCGCTTTCATCTTCTCACCGATGGAGCGGGAGAGGAGCTTCTGCTGAGCTAGACTGTCGTCCTTCTTGTGCTGTGCGTCGCGTCTCAGCTTGTCCTGAGCGATGATAGCTGCTATGGGCTCTTCAGCGGGAAAGTGCTTGACGGCGAGCCGCTCGATGACTCCCTGAGGGTCATCCAATATTTGTTTGATGGTAAGCATTACCTATTCTTTAGTGATTACGTGTGAGGTGCTTGTCACGCCTAGCGACAAGCTATACTACAAAGGTACTGTTTCTTCTGCATTTATAGGCACAACCAAGGGAAGAACCCACACAAGAGTGAGTCCTCCCCTCATCAATATCTGACGAGCTACCTAGCTGGCGATGCCTTGTCAGGCTTTACTCAGCGGGCTGCGTAGCCTCGGGCTGTGCCTCAGGAGCAGGAGCTGGGGCAGGAGTCTCAGCTGCTGGAGCTGCGGGTAGTGGTAGCGTAGCCTCAGGCTGCTGAGGTAGCAGAGGAGCGCTCTGCTGAGACTTCTCAATGAAGCTCTCGCCCTGGTTGCCCTGTACGTGAGGCTTGATGAAGAAAGAGCTGGCGATGCTGAGCACAACCATAGCTCCTGCAAGCGTCCAGGTAGCCTTCTCGAGGAAGTCGGTCGTCTTGCGTACCCCCATGTACTTGTTGCTCTCGCCGAAGCCTGCAGCCAGACCACCGCCCTTAGAGTTCTGGACGATGACGATGAGAATCAGCAGGATAGCTGCGATGAGGATCAGGATGGTTAGAAAGATTTGCATGTCTACTATTCTATGAATGCGTATTTATGAATGAGAAGCGTTGTCGATTAGCTTCTCAAGAAAGTCCAATTGAACTGCAAAGTAACTAATTTTTTCTGGAAACTTCAAGCTTAGCCCCTCAATAATTTGCTTTGCGCGCTCGTAATGCCCCTGTTTGATGTAGATAGAGGCTAGTGTTTCGGTGAAAAGCATGTCGCTCGGTTCTGATTCGTCAGAGGGTGTCACCGTAGGTTGTGGAGCGGGGGCTGGTGCGGGCTCGCTCTCGGCGGAGCCTGTGGGGAGTAGCCCTGAGAGTGTCATATCTGAGGGCGCCGACTCATACTCCGCTGTGGAGAAGTAGTCTGGGGTGCGCTCCTCCGTGGGGAGAGCCTCCGCAGAGTCATACTCCAGATCGTTCGAGAGAGGACCCTCACGCTCAGCTACTTTGCGCAGATATTGGTCTACGAGGGCAAAGGAGTCAGACGGATCGTGCGCCAGCGCAGGTGTCAAGTCCTCTAGAGGCATGTGTAACCGAGCCAATAGGTAGAGCTTCTCCCGACTAGGTAGGTGAGGCGCCCAGCGTTGTAGCTCTGCCTCGTAGCGCAGGTCGCCGAGGATCGACAGATTGAGCAGGTAAAGCATGACGATGCTCTGCGCATAGGGATAGGTCTCCACCAGCTCAGCCAGTGGCGAGAGCGTGTGGCGACTGAGCTCCTCAGGGTGAGCCGTCAGCCTATTCAGCTCGTCTATCGTCATAGTCTCCATTACCAGTCCTCTACCGTGGCGTTAAAGATCTGCTTGACAAGGTCGTCAATGAGCTCTCCAGCTAGCCCCTCCTGAATGTCTGAGAAGAGGTTGTTGCTGTCAAACTCTTGCGAGGAGGTAAAGGTGCGTCCCGAGAAACTCTTTTTCTCCTCCACCATGTTGGTATAAGAGACGCGCACCGTAATCGTAAAGCGTGTCATCGCCGAGAGCGCATCCTCCTGCATAGCCATAGGTGTGAGCTCGTACCCGACGATGGCGCCCTCGAGGATCAGATCTCCATTGGTCTCGACAGGCTCTAGGCGCGTGTTGCGTCGGAACTGCTCTCTCAGTCGCTCCGAAAACATCTGCGACAACGGTGGATAGACCAGTGGCGCCTGATTGGGAAAGTCCTCGATCGTCACAGTCTTGATACGGGTGTAGTCGATGGTGGCTCCGTTGAACTTATAGCTGATTGAGCAACTCGTCCCCATTAGCAGGAGCATCACGACACCTATTATATATAGTAGCTTACTCCTCACCATAGCTCTGCAGTTTGCGGTACAGCGTGCGGGGAGATATGTTTAGCTCCTCGGCCGCTTCAGTCTTATTGCCACCGTGGCGCTCCAGGGCACGCATGATGAGTATGCGCTCCGCCTCCTCAATTGTCATCGGTCTATCCGGCAGGGGCGACTCCTCGATGGGTGTCGCTACGACCTCCTTGTAAGGCTCTGCGTCAGGCTCGGTCACCTCTTCAGCTTCGGTGTGCATAGGCTCCATCTCGGCAGGCACTAGCGTCGTATGAATCGGCTCATAGTGAGGTTCCTGGCGCATCGTAGCGATGGTTTGCTTGAGCGAGGTGATGTCTCGCTTCATATCGAAAAGCACCTGGTAAAGTATCTCCCGCTCATTGGCAAAGCTACGCTCTTCCGACTGGCGCTCCACAGGAACCAGCGAAGTGCTTAGCTCTTGTGTCTTGTCAGGCAGGTAGCCACGGAGGTCCTCAGCCGTCAGATGACGGTCATACTCTAAGATGCTGATGCGGTCAGTCAGGTTGCGCAGCTCACGTATATTGCCCGGCCAAGGGTAGCGCCTCAAGAGCTCCTCCGCCTCAGGCGTAATCTCTAGCATGGGGATCTGGTTCTTCTCGGCACTGAGCGAAGCAAAAAGCTTGAAGAGCAAGACTATATCCTCCTGTCGCTTGCGTAGCGGAGGGACAACAATGGGGACCGTGCTGAGACGATAGTAAAGGTCTTCGCGAAAACGTCCACGAGCGATCGCTTCTTGTATGTTGACATTTGTTGCGGCAACCACTCGCACATCAGTCTTGAGAGGCTTGCTAGCACCTACAGGGATAAACTCTCCCGACTCCAGCACACGGAGCAGACGAGCCTGCGTGGCGAGCGGTAGCTCTCCCACCTCATCCAGGAATATGGTGCCACCGTCCGCCTCCTCAAAGTAACCCTTGCGGTCGGAGATAGCGCCAGTAAAGGAGCCCTTGCGGTGACCGAAGAGCTCAGAGTCTATCGTGCCCTCGGGAATAGCGCCACAGTTGACCGCCACATAGCCCTGATGCTTGCGGAGGCTGTAGGCGTGTATGATCTTGGGAAAGAACTCCTTGCCGACGCCGCTCTCGCCAGTCACCAGCACAGATAGGTCTGTCGGGGCGACCTGTACGGCCGTCTCGATAGCTCGTAGGAAGCTCGGAT
>CABQOJ010000128.1 GCA_902465775.1 uncultured Porphyromonas sp.
TTAGGATGACTGGGTGCTGTGCCCACTGCATCAGCCACTGGTAACTCTGATAGGTCGGGTCGGCAGGGTCGTGATGACTCAGAGCGGGGATGCTCCAGTAGTCAAAGATCGTGGTACGCCCGTCAGGACCGCTATATCCCTCGGCATCAAGCCCTCGCTCTCCATATTCCTGCCCAGCGTAGAGGAGTAGGGGACTAGCGTTAGCGAGTGCGAGTAGCGTCATAGCGGTGAGCCCTCGCTGAGCCGTGTCAGCAAAGTAAGGCGAGGCGAGACGTACCTCATCGTGGTTCTCTAGGAAGTAGAGCAGTTCGTCGGGAGCGTACTCCTTATTATTAGAGATGAGTCGCTCTTCGATAGCAGAGACCGAGCGCTCCTGGGTAACCACTTGGTAGAGCGTGTCGTAGAGTCCGCTCTTGTCGTAGAGTAGGTCGAAGGACCCCTCCTCTAAGTACTTGCGGTAGTTGTCTATCTGGTAGATCTCTGCGACGAAGGTGACGGGATACTGCTCTTGCACCTGCGGTATGACCCAGTGCCAAAATGCCACAGGCACCATCTCGACCATATCACAGCGAAAGCCGTCCACCCCTTCGGCAGCCCAGTAGCAAAGGATATCTCGCATCTGGAGCCATGTAGCGGGTATCGGGTCAAAATGTGCGACACGACTCCCGTCGGGGCGGTAGTCCACGCCGTAGTTGAGCTTGACCGTCTCGTACCAGTCATTGGCAGAGGGGGTAGCAGACCAGCAGTCATTGCCCGTCACACGGGCAGGCTCCTCGTGATAGCTAGAGGAGCGATTGGGTAGCTGGAGCGAGGAGCCAGGTAGGTAGTAGAAGTTGTTATTTGGATCAAACGCTTTGCTTCTGTCATCCTGAGCGCCTAATGGTGTAGCCTCTTTAGGCGTGTGAGTACCGTCATACTGACGCGATACATGGTTGGGGACAAAGTCTATGATCACCTTCAAGCCATGACGATGGCAACGGTCTACGAAAGAGCGAAAAGTCTCTCTTCGCCGCATCGGATCCCGCACGATGGTGGGGTGTACGTCGTAGTAATCGGTGATAGCGTAGGGTGATCCCGCCTGCCCTTTGACAATGTCGGGGTGCTGGTCAGGACAGACCGTCCAGCTATGCAAAGGTGTCTGGGTGGCGTGACGTATGATACCGATAGGCCATAGGTGAGAGACGCCTAGCGAAGTGAGGTAGTCGAGAGCCGCGTCGTCAAAGTCCTCAAGCGTGCCAGTGCCGTTTTGCGCTAGTGTACCATGAGGCGTCAGCTGAGCGTGAGGCGTCTTATTGCCCCATAGACGAACAAGCGTGGAGTAGATGACGGTACGCATAGCGCTACTCTTTGCCCTTCTGAGAGAGCAGATCGATGATCTCTCTAAACTGCTCCTCCTCTTCGTATGCCTTGCTGATGAGCTGGTAGCCAATGTCTGAGATGATGTCTACAGGAGACACATCGTAAGCGCTGAAGTGTGAGAGTAAGGGTGTCTGGAGTACGACGTCGCATAGCTCTAGGTCAATAGTCACGTTGGCACGCATCATAATGCGAATGAGACGGTCCGAGAGACGAAGTATGTTTTTCGTAGGCGTATTGTCCACCTCTGGGCTGAGGTTGATCCCTAGGAGGAAGTCGCACGACTCACGGATAGGCCGTGCGGGGAGATTCATAAAGACCCCTCCATCTACATACTGCTCGCCATCGATGACGATTGGCTCGAAGAGGACTGGTATTGAGCAGGAGGCCACCACGGCAGAGGCTAGATCGCCTTCGGTAAAGTCACGCGCCTCAGCTTTGTTGAGATTGGTAGCGATGATGTGCATAGGGATAGGTAGCTCCTCGATGCGCTGGTGTCGTAGCGTATTTTTGAGAAACTCTTGGTACTTATGGGTCTTCAGCAGAGAGAGCCGAGGCGCGGTCAGCGAGGTCATGTTCATGAAGCCAAGCTGTGACGACAGCTCATAGATCTCCTCGCTACTGTAGCCATCCGCGTAGAGTGCGCCCATGAGCGATCCGACACTCGTTCCGGCGATGATGTCAGGACGTACGTTATGCTCCTCTAGAAAGCGGAAGATACCTATGTAGGCTAGCCCGCGTGCAGCTCCGCCACAGAGAGCTAGTCCGAAAGTGGGGCGACTGCCGTAGGTCCATGTGCGGATACGCTCTACAAGTTTATCGAGCGAAGTGGATATGAGGGCAGAGCTGCGCTCGATGAGACGCTCTCCCTGCGCTTTTAGATCAGAAGTATTGAGTGCCATGACATATTCATCTAGATAGTTAAAGCTTTCTGCCCAGAGGTAGGTCTGAGAGTAGCGTCGTCAGTGGGGGCTCGGTAAAGGCGTGTCGCGAGGCAACTACCAGCTCCCACTCCTCGGCAAACTGCTGCTGTGTGAGCATATGACTGCGATGTCCCGAGCGATCCATACGGTCTAGGAGATATCCCACCGTCAGCATGTCGGGGTCTACCGCTAGGTTGTAGTGCTGCTCCTTGTCGCGAGCGCTATAGACCGCCTCAATGATTAGATCCTCCTCTAGGAGCTGAGCGATGATTTCGCCAGTCTGATTGATCGGTAGGTGACAAGCCTCCGAGAGAGAGGGGATGTTGTGCGGCTTAGGCTCCGTATGGTCCAGAAAGCGCTGTACGATATGCGCCATCACGATCACCGTCATGAAGTCTTTGTAGCGGTGAGAGATGTTGGTCGCATCCTTGGCATAGGTGAAGTTGACCACGTTTTGTATCGAGAAGCAGAGCTTAGCACTAAAAAGTGTGATCGTCCATACAACTTGTAGCCACAAGAGCAAGAGCGGTATAGCTGCAAATCCACCATAAATGGCATTGTACTTAGAGATCCATAGGATACCGCTCACATAGAGCGCTTGCAACACTTGAAAGGCGCTACCCGCTATGACGCCCGAGATGAAGGCTGGGACAAACTTGACGTGCGTATTCGGCAACGCGATGAAGATCCCCACAAACATAAAGATGAGGATAATGTATGGAAACAACTTCAGCATAAATTCCCACAGGGGCGTGAAGAAGATGTAGTCGTTGAACCAAGTGTTCTTTATCGTCGCCATCATGACCGTCAGTCCCGAGGAAAGCGTCATCAGGATAGGCAGTAGCACCACCATCGTGATGTAGTCGGTCAGTTTGCGACCTATGGCGCGCCCACGAGGTACGCCCCAGATGACGTTGAAGGTCTGCTCTATCGTGTCCAAGAGCTGGAAGATGGTGTAGAGAAAAAGCACCAAACCCACTCCGAGGAAGAGCCCTCCCTGCACCTGTCCGAGGTAGTTCTCCACAAAGCCCATGATCGTCTCCACCTCGCTCTGGTGTCCTGGCATATAGGTCATCAGGAAGTCGTATATAGTCCCCTGCAGCCCAAAGCCCTTGGCAAGAGCTACGATGATAGCCAGCATAGGCACGATCGAGAGGAGCGTGCGGTAGGTGAGCGCGGAGGCGTGGCTGCTCAGTCTCTGATCAATAAAGCCCTTGATGGCCATGTAGAGAGCCTTGAGCGTATTGATATAAAGACGTCTGAATCCACCCACCTCATCTGGCTGTATGTGCCACATGTCGCTCGTGAGGAAGCGGACCACCTTGTAGGCTCCCACCTTGAGCTTGCGTAACCAGGTAGATGGCTTACGAGGGGCGTGCTCTACGGGCGACTGCTTAGAGTCTTCGTGCTTATGTATGGAGTTTGACTTGTGTGGCATATATTATAGTGTTAGGAGGATAGGAGAGAATCGCAGAGTGTGTCGCATCACCTTGCGAATATGAGATGAGTCACGGAGAGGACAGCAGGTCTATAAGCCGGGTTCTGTGCCACTCGAGAGGAGTGGCGCTTGTCATTTATCTACGACACCCGTTGCCGAGTGTCTCTAGCAATCTACCCTCCGACTAGGACGAGTAGCCCTCATAGCGTCGGTATACTTGATCTTGCAACCCATAGTGTGTACAGCCAGTG
>CABQOJ010000129.1 GCA_902465775.1 uncultured Porphyromonas sp.
TAGCGTAGCACCCTCGGGGAAAGGGGGCAGAAGACTTCCGCTCCTCACCACAAAGTTAAGCAATCTCCACGAACTGGAGCGTGTGGTGCGGAGCGGAAGTATCAGTTGTTTCCGTTAAGTGTTTGAAAGCTAGCGATTCGTCGAGAACTAGTCGTTCATCGAGGCGAGGAACTCAAGGTTTGTCTCCGTCAGCTCGATGCGCTGCTTGAGGAACTCCATCGCCTCCACCGTATTCATGTCAGAGAGGTGGTTGCGTAGGATCCACATGCGCTGTAGCGTCGTCGAGTCTAGTAGGAGATCGTCACGACGGGTGCTACTAGCGAGGATATCGATAGCGGGGAAGATGCGCTTATTGGACAAGCGACGGTCAAGCTGTAGCTCCATATTGCCGGCACCCTTGAACTCCTCAAAGATGACGTCATCCATCTTGGAACCCGTCTCGGTCAGAGCCGTTGCTAAGATGGTGAGGCTACCGCCGTGCTCGATGTTTCGCGCAGCACCGAAGAAGCGCTTTGGCTTTTGCAGCGCATTCGCCTCGATACCTCCCGAGAGGATCTTGCCCGAGGTGGGCTGTACCGTATTGTAAGCACGAGCGAGACGCGTGATCGAGTCAAGCATGATGAGCACATCGTGACCGCTCTCGACCATGCTCTTCGCCTTAGCGAGCACCAGCTCAGCGAGCTTCACATGGTGGTCAGCAGGCTCGTCAAAGGTAGAGGCGACAACCTCCGCATTGACATTGCGCGCCATATCGGTCACCTCCTCAGGACGCTCGTCGATCAGGAGAATGATCATATAGACCTCAGGATGGTTTGCGGAAATAGCGTTGGCAATGTCCTTGAGTAGCATTGTCTTACCCGTCTTAGGCTGCGCTACGATGAGGCCGCGCTGTCCCTTGCCGATGGGGGTGACTAGATCCACGATACGCATGGCGGTCTTGTCGTAGACAGCTGCGATGCCCTGAGACTCTAGCTTGAACTTCTCCTCTGGGAAGAGGGGAGTCAGCATATCAAAGGAGACACGATCCAGATTGTCCTTGGGATGGCGTCCGTTGACGAGTAGAATGTTCTGGAGTAGGAAATACTTCTCGCTCCCCTTGGGCGGGCGGATGCTGCCCTCGATGACGTCACCCGTCTTGAGGTGCCACTTCTTGATCATATCCCCTGGAACGTAAATATCGTCTGGCGAGGGGAAGTAGTTGTAGTCCGAGCTGCGGAGGAAGCCGTATCCATCTTGAGCGACCTCTAGTAGTCCGCTAGCGGTCAGTATATTGGAGAAGTCGTATGAGGGCTCCTCCTCTTCTTTGCTCTTGTTAGGTTGCTGCTTGCCCTTGTGAGCTGGGTCGTCAGAGTCTGTCTCCTTCTCTCGCGACTCCTTGTGCGACTCGCCTAGTACCTCGCCTAGCAGTGAGTCTGCGTCGGGATGGGTGAAGACCATGGGCGTCTCCTCCGCATGCTCCAGCTTGTCCTCCTCATTGTCAGACTGATCAGCAGGCTCCTGGCGCTTGTTATTTCGGTTGTTACGCTCCTTGTTCTCCTTGTTATTGTTGCGCTCCTTATTGTTGTTGCGCTCTTTATTATTGTTGCGCTTCGAGCGATTGGACTCTTGCGGCTTGGTGTCGCCATCTTCGGACTGAGCTGCGGCAGCCTTCTCAACGATAGCGATAGCCTCCTGGCGGTCTATCTCTGTCGGCTGGTCAGCTGCGTCACCCTTGGCGGGTCGCTTATTCTGTCGTGAGTTGGTGCGGCTCTTTCGCTCGGGGCGCTCCTTCTCGTCTTTAGACTCTTTCGTCTCCTCCTTGTTGGCGCGGTCGCTGCGTGAGTCGCTCTGCTTGCGCTTCTTGCCCTGCTGTTGCTGCTCGACAGTTTGCGTAGCGACAGCTTCAGCCTGTGCGTCTAGGATTTGGTAGATGATCTCCTTCTTTTCGGAGGCCGTCTTGGTAATCTCAAGCTGGGAGGCAATCTCTTTGAGTTGCTCTTCCGTCATACCGTTGAGATCTACGATGGTATACTTCTGCATGGTGTGTAATATGTTTGCTGGATCAATGCACCTTACCGCTTATTGCAAAGGGCTATCACGCTACAGCGCCGAGCCTCTGCGTGGAGGCTACAGGTGAGATGATAGAGGCAAGGGAACCAACTCACTAGCAGGAGCTGTATAGAGACAGGCTAGCTAGGATGAGGGGCCTACCTAAAGTAAGGTGTGTCATGTGTGAATAGGGTGAGTGATGGGTCAGTCCTGTGTGATGTCGGACGCTCTGCTCGGTCGTTGTCATCTAGGTCGATACAGAGCCACAACTACCTCCGTAGCAGATCGTAAGTCTCTCCATATGAGCTGTATCGTACAGTGCAACTCTTTGTCTCCGTACAGCTGGTGAGCGCGTCGATCTAGTGACTCATCCACTTCTAGAGACAAAGGTACGAAAAAGCGCGCAGATACAACACACCTCGCTATCATCGAGCCAGGCTGACGCATTATTTAGGATGAGTCCATCTACGGTACTATCAAGGAATTTGAAGGATCCCTCGGTGGAGATCTTTGAATCTTCAGTGAGGAGCGAAAAAATTCTTCCGAACTTTGATTTCTTTCTTCCGAAGTTTCACTTCATTCTTCCGAACTTTTATTTCGGCCCTCTGTGGAAAATTTTCGGTTGCTCCGTGGAGATTCCTGATTTCCTCAGGAGAAAGTGAACTCAATGGAGATGTATGAGTCACTATAGAGCGAGGCTAATTCCTAATTGAGAAGGGGTGGGTGGAAAGGCATAAAGCGTTTTTTTTGGGGGTGGAGAGACGAAATCTGTCGAGTCACTTATTTTGCTGTACTCCTTGATGTTGTGCGCTGTTTTGCGGAGGCAGTTGCTCTCTGGGTCGAAAGTTTTTTGCGGAAAAGACTTGCAGGTTCCGAAAAATGTTGTACCTTTGCATCTGCAAACGGGGAGGAACGCCTCACTCTTGTGAGCTTCCGATTGTTTCAACCCCCTTGTTTGTCGTTTTAAGGGTTTAGTTTTCATCGGCCGCGTAGCTCAACTGAATAGAGCATTTGACTACGGATCAAAAGGTTGCAGGTTTGAATCCTGCCGCGGTCACAAAGAGAGCCTCCTGTGATGGGAGGCTCTCTTTGCGTCTATAGGTATGATGAGTTAGTTACTTATTGCTTTCGAGGAGTAGGGCGATGGCTCGCTCTATGAGCGCATCTTGCTGCTGAGCCGTCGCCTCCGCTGTTTGCTCCTGGATGATGTGTGGCTCGATGCCTCCCTCGATGCTCTGTCGCTGAGCGTCGTACATACGCGAGGAGGAGTAGCGGAGCCACCAGCCGTTGGGCAGTTCGCTACTACGAGGCAGGCCACCGCCGCCACCCGTACGGTCTCCCATGAAGAGGACGTGACGGGTCGTCCCCTTGACATAAGCGACCAGCGAATTGGCCGCGCTGTAAGTGCCACGATCCACGAGGATCACGGTGGGGCGCTGCCAGCTAATAGGGGCACGGGCGAGCTGGATCTCTTTGAGCGGGCCGAAGTCTTGGTGGCCAGGACCAGTCTTCGTACTCATATAGCCGACGATCGTGTCGGAGGGGATCAAGACACTAGCCAGACGATCCGCATTGGAGAGCAGTCCACCGCCATTGCTACGCATATCAATGATCAAGCCACGGCAGTGCGCCAGCCGTGTGAAGACCGCATGCAGATGAACCAAGGAGATACTGGAAGAGAAGGAGGGGATGACCATATAGCCGATCGAGTCGGAGGCGTGGCCATTGTAAGTAATCGGCGCATAGTAGATAGAGCCTGCACGACGCATGTGAGGCTGCAGGTAAAGGTTGCGTATGCGGCTGTCTAGACAGTGTCTAGCCCCTTCGCGAATGTTCCAGCCCCCTACGTCAAAGGGCGCAAAGAGGTTCACATGCCCATCCTTGAGGTGACACATCAGCTCTACCATCAGGTCGAAGAACTCAT
>CABQOJ010000130.1 GCA_902465775.1 uncultured Porphyromonas sp.
CATAATGTTGTCGCTATAGGGTAGGCGAGGCGTCTCTGTAGGTGGCACCTCTATACCTTATATATAGCTTGCCTTAGAAAAGCTCCTCCACAAGACGAGGACGTAGGAAGCTCTTGAAGAAGTTGACAAACTCCTCCTCGCCGAAGTTGACCTTGTACGAGCCATCAGCAGGTGCTACGGAAAAGCCTGCACCCTGAGCTGATCCCGTACGGATCGTCACCTGACCGCTATCTAGTAGCGCCTTAGCGTTGCCGAGCATATACTTCTCCAGCGCCTCAGCGTTGGCCGTCTCGATGACCATCGGCTCACCAACCGTCCACTGCTGTACGATGGCGAGCATCAACTTTTGCATAAAGTCCGCATCAGTCGTCATTGCCTTGACATTGTCGCGTACGATGCGATCCGTCAGACTGTCTGCGATGGTACTCTGCGTAGAGCTAACCACCTGCTCAGCGTATAGCTTGAGCTCTGCTTGGGTGTTTTTTGTTAGATCTGCTACCTGACGCTGGGCATCATTCACGATGCGCTGTGCCTCGGCCTGTGCGGTAGCGACCATCTCGTCGCTCTGCTGCTTAGCCTTGGCTAAGATCTGAGCAGCCTCTTGATTTCCCTTTTCTACCCCTTCGTGGTAGATTTTGTCGGTGAGTTCCTTAATCTTGGAGTCCATCTATATGTAGTCTATGTTTTTACTTGCCTTGTGGTGCACACTAGCAGCGAGTCTCTGCGTAGGTGTCGGCACTTACAACGGCAAAGGTAATAATTTGCTCCAATAATTACAACGCTTCAAGCCCCAGAAGCGAAAAATAGTTGTAGAAAGGACGAGTAATTAGCAGCTAGATGAAATAATATAACTATCTTAGCGGGCGTTGTGGAGACCTTAGCGCTCCCTTTACAACTGAACAATAAGCACTTTAACAACAAACCTATGCCTAGAAACATTACCCTATGCATTCTTCTGATTGGAGCCCTCCTCTGTCCCAGTATTACGAAGGGACAAGCTTACCAGCTCTCCAAGGTCTCTGGCACTAGAGACAAAAAAGAGGAAATCTACAGATACTACTATACGGATCGTGTCCTAGACTCTATCACCACTCAGCAGGGGGGGCGGTGGATGCTCAAGGAGGTCCCCAAGTACGATGACACTAAGCGACTCGTCCAGCTTGACGAGTGGCAGTTTAGTAGCTATAAGAAGCAGTGGTATCTAGCCAATCACTATGACTACAAGTACAATAACAAAGGTCTTCTTAAGATGTACTCCAAGAGTGTCTACTATGGTACAGAGTACAACGCTCTAGAAGACCATGAATATAGCTACGATGATCAAGGTCGTAAGAAGTCCGTTGAGGTCTATGATTATAGCAAAGACATGACCATACGTCGCCTTGATTATAGCTATAACGAGCAAGGACTAGTCAGCCGTGTCTCAGACTACAAGTCAATATCCTCGGATGGCCTAGCTGAGGCTATACGAAGTGACTACAGCTACACTGCGGAGGGACAGCTCTCAGAGGTCAAAGTCTATACTCTTCAGGGCTCTACCCTCAAGCTTGATAAGACCAAACGCTATCAGTACGATGCCGATGGCGCATGTAGCAAAATGGAACTCTTTGAGGTTGGCATTGACTTCCCGACGGCTATTTACAACTACACCTCTGACAAGTCTTTGCTCCAGGCAGACTGCCTACCTTATGGCTTTCCGCAGAGTTACTTCCCTGAGATTCCTGTAGATCGTTATGCTCGTCTCTCTGAGCAGATCCTGCTTCTTGATATCAACAAAAAGGAAAACGAGCATGCCAATTATACCTACAGCTATGAGCGACTGGAGGCTCCAGCTACAGACAACATCGTCTCATGGACTACGACACTTCAGTCTGGTACGAAGGGGTACATTGGTATCGCCTCCACAGAGGCCTTTGAGATTGACTGGGGTGATGGCAACTTTATCTCTTACCAGGCTGGAGACTTTGCACAGATTACTAAGCGCAAGGAAGGAACTATCAAGGGGCAGCAGATACGCATCAAAGGCAATCCTCTGGCTATTACTAAGCTTAACCTAGCACAGCAGGGAGTCTCTGAAATAGACCTCAAAGCCCTGATAGCACTCAAGGAGCTTTACCTCACGGAGAACAAGTTGTCCGCCATAGACCTAAGTAAGCAGACTGCTCTGCAGCAGCTCTATATAGATAAGAACAGCCTTAGCGCGCTCGACCTCTCTGCTCAAAAGGAGCTGACACTCCTGAGAGCTAATGTCAATAAGCTATCGACACTAGACCTGTCGCACAACTCTCAGTTGAAGAACCTAGTCCTATCTGATAATGAGCTGAGTCAGCTAAATGTCCAGAACCTCACAAACCTAGAAGAGCTACAAGCGGACCAGAACAAGCTGACAAAACTAGACATTACGAAGAATGTTAAGCTGACAGATCTAGATCTAGACTTTAACCAGCTCACATCACTAGACCTGCAGCACAATGCTGAGATCACATGGCTATATCTAGAGGGCAATAAGATCACCAAGATAGATCTCTCGGCACTAAAGGCTCTCCGCAATCTAAACCTTGCTTCAAATGCTCTAACTACCATTGATCTAAGCCATAATACGAGCCTAATAGAGCTTATACTCAATGGTAACAAGATAGGTCAAGTAGACATCGCTCCTAACACGTCAATCTCTAGACTGCATGTCTCTGCATGCGGACTGAGCGCCCTAGATGTAAGTAAGCAGAAGCGTCTCTCTACCCTAGAGGCAAACGATAATATGCTGACGACGATCGATCTAAAGATCAACGATCGACTGAAGATACTAGAGCTCTCCAGCAATAAGCTCCAGACGATAGATCTCTCAAAGAATGTCAAGCTGACGAAACTCTATCTAGACAACAATCAGTTTGCACAGCTCAGTCTCTCTGGGCTATCTAAGCTTATCATCGTATCGCTGCATCACAACCCGCTAGACGCAGATCAGCTCAATGCGATTTACGCAGCTCTACCAGATCTCAGCGCTATAGCTGTTGATCCAGACATCAAGGATCATAAGAAGCTCTTTGTCTATGAGACGCCAGGAGCAGCTACAGCTCGTCACGCCACGGCTACCGAGAAGGGGTGGCTCGTAGAGTCCAAAACTCCCGAGGGCGTTGGCATCACCTTGACGACAGCAGATGACGGCATCAAGCTCTATCCTAATCCAGCCACAGACTACCTCTGTGTAGAGGGCGCCAAGGCTCACACGCCGATGGTGCTCTACACATTTGACGGACAAGTTGTCCTGCAGGCAGAGACAGATGCTCAGGGTGCCGCACGGCTAGCTCTCGTCGGTCTCCCCAGTGGATACTACTACCTGCAGATTGCAGATCGTATGCACAAGATTATAGTAGCGCAATAGTGCTGTCGCCATTAGGCGCTTAATGAATTAACCGAGAGGACCTATCGTCAGACAGGTCCTCTCGTCGTATTAGCCCTTAAGTATCCAAACTTTCCAATAGTGGAAAGCTTTTGGAAACTTGAGCGCGCGATCGCCTCCACGGAGGAATCTGCAAATAGCTGGCTGGAAAACGAACATTCTCCAGGGAGGCGGGATATAAAAGTTCGGAAGAATGAAATGAAACTTCGGAAGAAAGATTGCGAAGTTCTGAAGAATTTGCCCGTTCCTCGGTGGATATTTCCGATTTCCTCCGACGAAAATGGATTTTCCTCCGTATGAAAATGGATTTTCACCCGCATGAAAATCTAGGGGCTTCGTACCCTTTGGTTAATTACCACTAACTTTGCGGTGATTTACCTCTAGATACTACGATTATGATTGCATACTTGCGTGGCACGATAGATACGCTCACACCGACCAATGCCTATGTGGACTGTAGCGGGGTGGGCTACGATGTCAATATATCGCTCTCTACTTATGATACGCTGCATGGGCTGGAGCGTG
>CABQOJ010000131.1 GCA_902465775.1 uncultured Porphyromonas sp.
CTCGAGGGTGAGCGTCTTGGTGGTGGGGTCGTAGCTGACTTTGCCCTTGACGCCAGGGATGGCGGTGAGATCGGAGCAGTTTTCAGAGTTGACCCTCACGCCAGCTATCTCGAGGTTGTAGTACTCTACAGGTGTGATAACCACCTCGTCGGTGATGACGTTGCCAGAGGCATCGCAGACGGCGTGCTGGCTGGCATTCCAGACAGCCCCTGCGGGTTTCGTGATCTCACACCCCTCGAGGGTGAAGTTTGCGAGGTCGCGGATGGAGCCTTTGGTGCCCTTTGCCGTGACGGAAGCATTTCTGATTGTAAGAGACTCGCCAAACGAGCCATCCTTGCCTGCGATTCCCCATTTGCCCTCGGCATAGACTGTACAACCCTCAATATGTAGAGCAGCCCTAGTATAGATACCACAGTCATTTGAAGACTTTAGAGTGAGCTGTCCATTCCCTTTTATAATGGCATTCTTATAGAACGCCATTGCGCCCAAACTACCATTAGAAGTGATGGAGACCTCCCCCTTGACGACACAAGTCAGCTCATCTTCTGAATATATACTGTGATGATTTACTCTTCCAACGATGGAGGCATCCTCGAGGGTGAGCATCTTGGTGGTGGGGTCGTAGGTCACCTTGCCCGTGACGCCATCGATGACCGAGAGGTCGGAGCAGTTCGCCGAGGTGACCTTCACGCCGGCTATCTCGAGTCCGTACTCCTCCTGTGCGGAGAGTGAGGAGCCTGCGAGCAGTAAGACCATCGTGACGAGTGTCACGATGAGTGATTGATGTTGTAGTTTCTGTTTCATAGCTGTAATAGTTTTTATGTGAATGTATGTTGGGGGCAATCGTTGCCCTCATTGTTTGCTACAAAAGTAGACACAGCAGAAGGTAAATCTCTTATCAAATGCGGACAGAAACTTGTCAAAATCGGACATCTTTCGTCTGGCGACTTGTCAATATCGGACATCGAAAAGTCGCAACTCTCTATGAACTAGTGGCTTATTGGTGTTAAGTGACAAAAACTCAGCTATAAGGTCCCGACATGGTTGTTTTGAGATTTTTTGAGTCGTACGAGTAGCTTTTTTAAGTTCCCGCTGAGGGAACTTGGAATTGCTCGGTGGGGATGACTCATTCCCCAAGGAGGCGCTGGGAAATTCTTCGGACTTATGAAATCATTCTTCCGAAGTTTCATTTGCTTCTTCCGAAGTTTCAGTTGTTTCTTCCGAAGTATCAGTTCGCGCCTCGGTGGATAATTTTCGTTTTCTCCTTAGAGATTTCCGATTTCCTCGGGAGACGTATATCCTTGTGTCTGAACGCACGGGACGAGTAACCGCTGTAGGGACGCACGGAACGAGTAACCCTTTGTAGGGACGCACGATCTGTGCGTCCGTTTCCGTTAAAGCCCTGACACTGTAACCTTTGACGCAACGGACGCCCTCCGACTAGACACTCCCGTGCGTCCCTACAGCGGGCTACACGTCCTGTGCGTCCGTCCCCATTAAAACCAACGTGCATTGTACCCTTTGACGCAACGGACGCCCTCCGACTAGACACTCCCGTGCGTCCCTACAGCGGGCTACACGTCTCGCTCCGATATGTACCCGAAAACGCCAAAATGGGTACACGTCTTCTCCGATATGTACCCGAAAAAGGCAAAACGGGTACATGTATTCTTCGATAGACTCTTGTTTAGCCCAGAAGATTTTACTCCATATATAAATAGGAGAGAGTGTAGTGCGATGATCTTTGCTCTTTGCGGGATATTAGCTCTAGTGAGCAGAGCCGATGTGAGTGCGAGCTTATTCGGTGAGGAGGGTGAGGAGTCGGGAGCCGTCGGGCTGAGCCTCGATGTGAATGACGGCAGTCTCCTCGGGGAGTAGCGGAGCGATGACGTCGGGCCACTCGATATAGCAGCGAGCGCCTGAGCGGATATACTCGGCTAGTCCTATCTGGTCGGCATCTGCGAGGCTCTCCAGACGATAGCAGTCTATATGATAGATGGTTTCGTCGGACTGAGTCGTGTAGACGTTGACAATGGCAAAGGTGGGACTATTGACCACCTCCTCTTCGCTGGCACCATCGAGACGGCAGAGCTCGTGAACGAGCGTCGTCTTGCCTGCTCCTAGGTCTCCCTGGAGGGCGATGACGGGGTAGTCGGCTAGCCGTGTGTGCACCTCCTGGGCTATGCGTGGGAGGTCGGTGAGGGATTGTAGTGTGAGACGCATATAGTTAATGGTATTAGCGAGGCGTCAGCGTGATACAGGGCACGAGCATCTCCTCCATAGAGATACCCCCGTGCTGGAGCGTGTCACGGTAGTAGTTGACGTAGTAGTTGTAGTTATTAGGATAGGCGAAGAAGTTCTGCTCGTAACAGAAGACGTAGCCGTCTGTCAGATGGTTGACGGGAAGACCGATATCTTTAGGTTTGCGAGGAGCATAAGCTTCCTTAGCATCGAAAGAGAGGCTTTGACCAAGCTTGTAGCGCAGATTGGTAGAGGTGTTGCGATTGCCAATGATCTGGACCGGTTTGCGCACGCGGACGGAACCGTGGTCGGTGGTCAGGATGATCTTGGCACCCATCTGAGCGACTTGCTCGAAGAGCCGATAGGTGGTCGAGTGGCGGAACCAGCTCTGTGTCAAGGAGCGGTATGCGGCCTCACTGCTGGCTAGCTCGCGAATCATCTTGCTCTCGGTGCGAGCGTGCGATAGCATATCGACAAAGTTGAGGACGATGACGTTGAGCGGGTTGTCCTGTAGCTCGTTGAGCTGACCGAGGAGTCGCTCGCCGAAGGAGGTCTCGTAGACCTTGCGGTAGGCGAAGCTATAGGGCTTGCGATAACGCTTGAGGAGGCTTGCGATCATGGGCTCTTCGTTGAGATTCTTGCCCTCTTCGCTCTCCTCATCGACCCACAGGTCGGGAAAGGTTTTCGCAATCTCAAGTGGCATGAGCCCTGAGAAGATCGCATTCCGCGCATACTGTGTGGCTGTAGGCAGGATGGCGGTGTACATGCCGTCGTCGAAGGTGAAGAGTCCGCTCAGCATCTCCTGTACGGCAAGCCACTGGTCCCAGCGGAAGTTGTCGATGAGGATTAGGAAGATGTGCTCGCCACGATCGAGCAGGGGGAAGACTTTGTCCCGCATCAGCGTATGGCTCATCAGCGGAGCGCGCTTCGGGTCTTGTATCCACCCTTCGTACTCCTTGATAATGTACTTGGCGAAGAGTCTATTCGCTTCGTCACGCTGCGACTGCAGCGTCTCGGCCATGTCGGGAAGGTAGTTGTCCACCTGCATGACCCACTTGGAGATCTCCTTATGAATGGCCATCCACTCGTCGATGGTGCCAGCGCTATTGATCCGTAGAGATAGCTCCCGGAAGGCTTGTATGTAGTTTTGCTGTGTGGCCTCGGTGACGATCTGCTCTCGGTGCAGGACTTTCTTGAGCGAGAGGAGCAGTTGGTGCGGATTGACAGGCTTGATGAGGTAGTCGGCTATCTGACGGCTGATCGCCTCATTCATGAGGTGCTCCTCCTCGCTCTTGGTGACCATGACGACGGGGAGGTAGGGGTAGAGCGGAGCGATGCGAGCGAGCGTCTCTAGTCCCGACAAACCTGGCATCTGCTCATCGAGGAAGACTAAGTCGTAGGGCCGCTCCTGCAGCAGGTCGAGGGCATCGGCGCCACTTACGCAGGGGGTGACCTGGTAGCCGTGCTGCTCGAGGAATATGATGTGCGGTCTCAGGAGATCTATCTCGTCATCGACCCAAAGTATCTGTATTGCGGACATAGATGCGTAGCTTATTGTTGGAGTGATTGGATTACTTGGGGAGTTTCTTCGTTTCGGTCTCTATCT
>CABQOJ010000132.1 GCA_902465775.1 uncultured Porphyromonas sp.
AAGGGTCAGAAGATCAAGAACTACGTCTTCAACACGCAGGACAAGAGTGGCAAGCAGCCACTACGCATCTACCTCGTCGGCAACGCAGGCAAGGGTAGACTACAGATATCAACCCTCATCATCGACAGGAAGCTTGTCTACAACGAGCAGGGCGAGATCAGAAAGGAGTTTGACATGATGACCATCAACGATGGCTTTGAGGCACTAGACGACGTCTCCAGCAAGACGCCTATGTATCGCAAGGGTAACCTTATCTTGGGTGTCTCTCTAGCTGACACTCCAGGATATGCACAGCTCTCCTTCCTTCCTATGCCAGGATCAGTTGCTAAGATAGACCTAGACAAGACGCTCAAGGACTTCCCCTTCGCCAGCAAAAAGGCTGAGGAGACCTCTCTAGATGAGATCCGCAAGTACGAGAGCACTCTAGGGCTGAGACAGGAGAAGCCGCTGAATGATCCTAAGCGTGCAAACTTTGTAGCTAAGGACAAGAACAAGGGCAACTTCGATCTAGTCAGTTATTATCCGCAGGGCTACACATCCAATGGTGAAAGCTACAAGCCTGGTATCCTGGCACTCAGCTATGCGCTCACCATCAAGATGGTCGAGAGCAATGCCGATGTAGCCGAGTGGTTTGTAAACAACGGCTTCAGTAAACCCAAAAAGACGGCTGTCGGCAACAACGCCTACAGCAGCGAAAACGAATACTATACGCTCCTCATCATGGAGGCTCAGGGTGGCGTCGCCTTTAGCTTCTCCGCCAAGGAGGAGGCTCCCACACCTGATCCCGCAGAGGACACCAGCATCTTCCCCTCCTACAACTTTGGTGAGAAGTTCAACCCCGCTGACGTGCCTACCCCAGGGACACCCGCAGGCTCTATCTACACCAGTGAGATGGCCAAGGGAGAGAATGTCACCTACAACGCCCCTATAAAGGGCGGCAATGGCAATATTGACTACAGCTCTGCCAACCTGCAAGTTATGATCAAAGACCCCTTTAAGGATAGAACTGCTGCCATCAATGGCTATTTCTACTACCCCTCCTACGAAGCCACCGAAGCTACTATGCACGTTTACGATAATGGAGGACTAGCCATCAACCACGCTAAGCAGTTTAAAACGGGTATCGACAAGGAGCTCAAAGCTGTCCTCGAGAAAGCGGGCTACCAATACAGTGGGAAGGATACGAGTAGCTATGGCGATGAATACTGGTGCTACTACAACGCTGAGCACAAGGTTTCCCTCCACGTCTTTAAGATGAAAGGTAGCAGCCTCCTCTCGGCTAGCTTCTTTCCTGGCGATGAGTACAAGCCCAAAGCGGGCAAGCAGATCCGCCTGAACACACGCTACATGCACCGCTAAAGCTAGAGTAGCCTGTCGCCCCTGTGCGACACGCCCAATGTACTAAACAGAGCAAGAGCCTACTCGCTAACTAGCGGGCAGGCTCTTGCTTTATAGATCAATGTTTTTGCTAAAGCTCCGTTTTTGGGGAGTTAGCTTTTGGGTAGCGGGACCAAGATAGGTAGTTGTTGCTTCTGGATTGTGATCTCAATGCGTCGGCCCAACTCGAGGAGTTCACCGTCCACCTGCGCATAGTCCTCCTCCTCACGCTCTATGACGAGATGGTCGGTACGGTAGATGTCGATGGAGGCACTCTCGTTGATGTTCTTGGTAAAGAGGTTGATCGCCACCTGCGGAGCCTTCAGGAGCGACATGTTGCGGATGACCACCACGTCAAAGAGCCCGTCGTCTAGCTCCGCCTCGGGAGCTATGATGGCATTGTTGCCATACTGATCCGCATTAGCGCAGGTCACGAGAAAAGCTTTCTGCTCGATTACCTCACCATTGAGATGGAGGCGATAGAGCGAGGACTTGTGCTTGATAAATTGATCGACCGTCGAGAGTACGTAAGAGAGTGGACCTCGGAAGCTCTTCTGATCGTAGCTAGCGGTCACCTGCGCATCAAAGCCTACACCAAAGGTGACGAAGAACGGGAACCCATTGGCCTCACAGCAGTCGATCCGCTTGATATAGCCCTTGCGGATCACCTCTAGTGCGGCCTCGGAGTCCATCGGTATGTCTAGGGAGCGCGCCAGTCCATTGCCCGAGCCCATTGGGATGATGCCCATCGTCATATCCGTAGGGCGTACCGCATCGGCTACCTCATTGATCGTGCCATCACCACCGACGCCGATCACCACATCAAAGCCCTGGGTCGCCACATCGTCTATGATCTGCGCCACGTGGCCCTGCTCGTTGGTATAGACGAAGTAGAGCTCACTGTCATTCTCAGAGAGGATGTTGTAAGCTAGCTCTGGGATACTCGTCTTTCGGCTTGTACCAGAGTGCGGATTGATGATGGTTAGGTACTTTCGCTTAGCCCCTTTCATACCGCAGTCGATCTAGTGGTGGAAGGCGAGCATGCGCTCACGAGCATACGCCTCGTAGGGTGTGCCAGGGCGACCGTAGTTGCAAAAAGGCACAATACTAATGCCACCGCGTGGCGAGAAGTCGCCCGTCACCTCAATATACTTCGGGTCCATCAGACGGATCAAGTCGTCCATGATGATGTTGACACAATCCTCGTGGAAGGCGCCATGCGAGCGGAAGCTAAAGAGATAGAGCTTGAGGCTCTTGCTCTCGACCATACGCACGTCTGGGACGTACTCTATATATATGGTCGCGAAGTCAGGCTGCCCCGTGATCGGACAGAGCGCCGTGAACTCAGGGCACTCGAAGCGTACGCGGTAGTCTCGGTCTTGATGCCTATTCTCAAAAGCCTCCAGCACACTCGGATCGTAGTCCTGTGCGTAGACTGTGCGCTTATTGCCTAGTAGGGAGAGTCCCTCGACGGCTCCGTCACGAGCCGTCGAGGGAGATGTAGTTTCTTTCATATTACAGATTTGGAGTATCTATAGTCTTAGAGTAAATGCGAAGCCAGCTCACTCAGCTCGCTGCGCTCACCCTTGATCAGGTTGACATGTGCGAAGAGCGTCTCACCACGCATCTTGTCGATCATGTAGGCGAGACCGTTGCTCTGGCTGTCTAGATAGAGCGAATCGATCTGCTCCACGTCACCGCAGAAGATCATCTTCGTTCCCTCACCAGCACGCGTAATGATCGTCTTGACCTCGTTCGGGGTTAGGTTTTGCGCCTCATCGACGATCACGATAGCGTCCGCCAGACTGCGACCACGCAGATAGGCCAGCGCCTCAATGATGAGCTTGTTGTCCTGCTGTAGCTTCTCCAGTTGCGCCTGCTGCTTACCACCCTTGAATTGGGACTTGATCACATTCAGGTTGTCAAAGAGTGGCTGCATATAGGGACGTATCTTCTCTTGCTCCGTGCCAGGCAGAGCGCCAAGGTCCTTATTCGAGAGAGCCACGATAGGACGTGCCAACATAATTTGTCCATAGCGGTCAGCTTGGTCTAGAGCAGCCGCTAGAGCTAGGAGCGTCTTGCCCGTACCAGCCTTGCCCGAGAGCGCCACGAGGAGCACATTGGGATCCATCAGCACGTCAAAGGCAAAGGCCTGCTCCGCATTCCTCGGCGTGATGCCCATATGGGTGAACTTATCGACCCGTCGCACCATCGCCTCAAAGGGGTTGTAGCGCGCCAGCACACTGCTCTGATCGCTCTTGAGGACGAAGCACTCATTGGGCAGTATCTTACTGCCGAAGTTCAGCTCGTCGAGTGAGATGCCCTGCTCATTGTCGTAGAGACGATTGATGAGCTCCACATCAATTCCCTCGAAAACTGGCTGAGCCTCGTCAAAGAGGT
>CABQOJ010000133.1 GCA_902465775.1 uncultured Porphyromonas sp.
CCCCCCACCTGGAGATTTGAGATCAGAGGTATCGGAACTATCGGAATGGATCTGAGGTGTCGGAGGAGTCGTATTGCTTTTATTGCTGTCCGGTAAAAGTCTGTTGAGGGAGACTCGAGTAGGTCGCCCTACAGAAATGAGCTAATCGTCAGTACCACTTGGGTGAAACTAAGTTTCATATGGGGAAACTGGAGTTTCACAGTTAGGAAACTAGAGTTTCATAGGTAGGGAACTGTAGATTGGTCGAAATAGAGTAGTCGGGAAGTATTGCTTTGACACAACGGACGCACCTCCGACTAGACACTATCGTGTGTCCCTACACGGCGCAGTAACAGACGCAGTGGAACTTGCCAAGAGCTAACAGCTAACAGCCAAAAGGCACGTGCTTTTCCATCGAAAAGTACGTGCCTTTTGTAGAATTGACAAATCCCCTACAAAGAGCGACCTGCGTTTAGTTATTGTTTACTCCTTACCGCTTGATGGTTAGTTGACGTGTAGTCAGTACACCAGCTCTATCACGGAAAGAAACTAAGTAAGTGCCTTCGGGAAGTCCTTCAAGGAGCAGTACAGCATGCCCGTCTTGATCGGCAGTAATCGTTTGGAGTCGTCTACCATCCGTTCCGTAGATTATCACTTCAGTTTGAGGTGTTACGCCGAGCAAGTTTGCCTCCGATTTAGCAGGATTCGGATATAGAGAGATGCTCTCATGTGTGACAGCATCGATACCAGTCTTGAATGTGGCGGTCACCTTAACATCGCTCTTCACAACGAATCGCTTACTGGCGGTGATGTCCTCATCGTTTGCCATGAGCTTGTCCAGCTCATAGCCAGCTTCGGGAGCTACCTCTACGGTGAGCTCTGTACCATAAGGTACGGCCTCAAGAGTTTCCGTTCCCTTGATGACTATCCGTCCGTTTGCGTTCTCCGAAACCGTTACTACGTAGGAGAGTACATTATCGACACAGTTTCCGTCTCGTCCGTCATATGGAGTCACTTCATCATCTCCGCCGTTGACAGTAGAATAGACTTCCCAATTCTTCGACTTTGCCATGCTGACCGCATATTTTGTTATCACATTTCCTATATTAGGATTCTGGTCTTCCGCCACTGTAACGGCAATGAATGTTGCATCGTCGTCAGGATGTCTTTGTGGGAGCGAGGCTATGATAGCTTCCATTTGGCTGCAGGCTATCTGGTTGTCTTCACAATAAATGTAGCAGACCTGAGGACACTTAGAGAAGTCCAGTGTCCTAATTTGATTCTTATAGCATTCAAGCGACATAAGATCTGGGCATTTAGATAGATCTATAGTACTCAGTTTGTTGTCATAGCAGTACAACTGTTTTAGACTTGGGCATTGAGAAATATCTAATGTGGTCAACTGATTATTGCTACACCACAGATGAGTCAACTTAGGACACTGTGATGCTTTTATGGAGACTAATTTATTTGTATAGCAATACACCTGGGTCAAGCTTTCACAACCTGAAATGTCCAGGTCAGTCAAAAGGTTTGAACTACACCACAGATGAACTAACTTGGTAGAATTAGAAACATCCAACTTGGTTAGTTGATTACCTTCACAAAACAAATCGGTAAGTGCTTCGCATGGTTTGGTGTCTAAGGTAGACAGTTTATTGTCCCCGCACTTAAGCTTCTGAAGATTCTTACAGTTAGAAAGATCTAAGGACGCGATTTGATTCCTTTGACACCAAACAAATTGTAAGCTAGGACATGCTGATAGGTTAAGCTCTCTCAGCTGATTAGCGTGACATAAGAGCTTAGTAAGTTTCTTACAAGCAGAAAGATCAAGAGCGACAATCTGGTTACTTGCGCAGATCAAGTTTTCTAAGTTCGGACAGTCCTTGACATCCAGTGCTGTCAATTCGTTGCTAGAGCAGCTTAGCTCTTTAAGCTTCTCCGCTTCAAACAGCTCGAGGGAGGTCAACGAGTTATTGTTGCACTGAAATACCTCTACATCCCCTTGCAACGTAACCGTCTGTGCGGTCAGTGTGTAAGTTTGGTTATTACCATCGGCAACAATCTTTTCTTTTATACCGGTAGCAATGACTTCTCCCTCAGACTTTACAGCCAAGCTGATCGTTTCGCCGACTGCTTTGGCGGTTGTAAGTGCGATAGAGCTTGAGATAGTGACAGCGGCAGGTACATAATTCACATATTGCTCCTTAGAGGGATCCCAGGCTTTTATGCTCCACCCCTTTAGTTTTGCCTCATCTACATGCTCTTTTGTGCAGACATTCTTTTCCAAAGTCTCGTCAAGGTGCATCGCATAAATAACACCGTCATTCGAAGCACTCCTATCTGGCAACGATTGGATTAGCTTTGTCATTGATAGAGCCGAAAGGTTGTTTTGAAGGCAGTAAAGCTCTTTTAACTGAGGAGCTTGTGTTAGATCTAATGACGTAAGGCCACCACCTTGTACTTGCAAAGAGCTTAAGTCGCTACAGTTATATAGTTCAAGCTCCGACAGGTTTGCTTTGGAAAAATCAAGCTTAGTAGCCTTGCTCTCTAAGCAGTACGATTGTTGATCCTGGAGAGTGACCTCTTTTAGTACAGTAGTAGCACTCTCTGCCTTAATTGTTTTTTGTTCATTTCCCCAGAATTGGATGTCACTACCCATAGGGGCTGTAACAGCGATCTCGATATCTGCGTCTTTTAACTTTTGAGTAGCAAACGACAGATAAGGATAGCTATCATTGGGCTTCACGTCCAGTGTCCATCCCTTGTCCTGTGCAGGCTTTAAGTTTGCTTTATCGGTGGAGGGATTGTAGCGGATAGAGAGATGCTTAAGATAGTCTGCCTGATAGGAGGGGACTGTCACATCCGATATATTTGGGAGCGTCGCTATGATGCTCTCTATTTTTTCGGGAGTAAGTTTATTCCCTGCTAATTGAAGGCAGAGGAGGCTCTCATTGTTAGGCGCAAGCTTCACATCTGCCAGAGAGTTTTGTGAGAGCCATACCTCTATCAATTCCAAGCATGGAGAGAGATCTATCGAGGTGAGCTTGCCATTCATCGCCTCGATGTTTTTCAATTTAATGGTATGCGAAAGGTCGAGCTCCGTAAGAGAGGTGTGGTGGATAGATATAGCCGTAAGCTCTTTACAGGGAGATAAATCGACCTTTTTCATCGGGTTGTACGAGAGAGTTAACCCGCGAAGCGCTGTACATTGTGTCAGATCGATATCAGAGATTTGGTTTTTTCCCAAATTGAGGGCGACCAGCTCTTGCAGTTTGCCCTGTAGGCTAACAGCCGTAAGCTGATTCTTGAAAAGATCAAGCATACGCAGATGAGGTGCTTCAGATACGGAAAAGCTGCTCAGCTGGTTGTTGCGAATAGAGAGATCCATTATCTGACTCCCAGGGGCAAGCACTACTTCCGTTAGTTTGTTGTCCGACAAGTCTGCATTAGCAATACTTGCACTTAGTGTGACCGTCCCCGCTAATTGATTTTGAGAGATGTCGATATCTTGAAGACTACTACATCCACTTAGATCTATGGATGATAGTTGATTTCCCTGAGCCCACAAGTAGGTAAGCTTACTCTTCTTGCCTAGAGGCAGCTCTTGTAGCTTACAATGGGAGACGTTCAGCGAATTAAGCAGTGCTGCCTCTGAGAGGTCAATCTTGGCAAGAGGGCTATTGCTCAAGTCGATGTTCAGTAGCTTTAGCGATAGTCCGACCGTAGCTTGCGTCCATCCTCCCGAAGGCGCAAGGATATGCGAAATGGATTCTCCATAAATCTTGAT
>CABQOJ010000134.1 GCA_902465775.1 uncultured Porphyromonas sp.
CACAAGTCGTGTACCCCAGCAGGAGCAAAACTAACAGATGAGTACACTCCCAGGACTAACAAAAATAACCCGAGTACCATCTCAGTAACACCTCCCCAACTGTGTACTTTTTTCAGGAAGAGGACACTTCTAATTTCTAATTCGATCATTTCTTCCGAAGTATCATTCGATTCCTCCAAAGTTTCATCTGATTCTTCCGAAGTTTCATTTCATCTCTACGTGGGAAACTTTTCTTTCCTCCCTGAGGGATTCCAGATATCTACGTGGATATCGGAGGGGCGTCGTAAGCTGTGCGCCATCCGAGAGGTTGGGGGGACGTACGCTATCTCTTGATTTTGTATTACCTTTGTGGCACGAGGGTGCGTTGTCCCTATGAGGGGAGACATCCCCCACCCTCCTTTGACAAGTATCACCTTAGATAGTAATCATAAGTATATGAAAGGTTTCAACCCTATAGGTAGTCTGGTAGTCCTCGTCGGGGCGCTCATACTCATCGTCCCCGCTCTGATGGACAAGGGGGGGAATATGTTCAATCTGATCGGTTGTATCGTGATGATTGCTGGATTCCTCCTACACATCTTCCTCAATAAGCGCATCACAACTATCAAGGAGTAGCTACACCCAAGTGCCTCACTGGGCACTGGCTGCGGCCTTGTATCTAGCCCCTTGGCTATCCGTCGAGGGCTTGCCTTGCCCATACGTAAGACAAGTCCCTTTCGTTCGTATATAAGGTCACCCCTAGCAACTTACTCACCAGCTCTATGTACTACAACAAGGCGATCCTCATAGGCTTCGTAGGAGCAGACCCCAGCGTACACTATTCGCGTCGGGGCACCTGTCAGGCGTCGCTGCGCTTAGCAACCTCTGTGCCAGGCTATACGAAGCGTGATGGTACGCAGATCCCAGATCGTACGGAGTGGCACACGGTGGTGATCTTCGGTACGCTGGCACAGTTTGTCGAGCGCTGGGTGCGCAAGGGGTCGCACCTCCTCGTGGAGGGCGAGATACGCTACAATAGCTATACAGATCGACAGGGGAAAGCGCAGGCACGTACGGAGATATGGGCGGACAAGGTCACCTTTGTGGATCGTCCTAAGCAGAGCCGTGGCCAGGAGAGCGCCTCGCCTCGTCCTGACTCCGAGCAATCAGTATCGCCGTCTGACCCTAGTGACGCAACGAGCCAGGGTGGCAACAGTATAAGTCACAACAGTAGTAGCAATGGGTGATGCCTTCTTATTAAGCCTTTTCGGAGGAATCATGTACAGCAATCCTATCGTTTGGATAGACGCTATACCGCTTCTGATCATCCTCTTCCTACTGCTTTGCTCCGCCTTCATGTCGAGCAATGAGGTGGCCTTCTTCTCTCTCACCCCGAAAGAGGTACAGCAGATCAAAGAGCAGGAGCACCCCAACGACCCACGACTACTCCAACTCCTATCGCACTCGGAGCAACTACTGGCGACCATCCTGATCGGCAATAATGCGGTCAACGTGGGGATCACGATCCTCTGTGCGTGGTTTGTGGGGGAGCATTGGGACTTTTCGGCAAATCCTGCTGCAGGCTTTATCATCCAGACGGTCCTCATCACCTTTCTACTTCTACTCTTTGGCGAGATCATCCCTAAGATCTACGCTCAGCGGCACCCGCTCTCATTCATTCGACTAACGGCTCCTGCCGTGTCTGGACTTTACAAGGGTATCGCTTGGTGCTCCAAGGGCTTGATCAAAACCTCTAAGCTCCTAGGCTCTAAGGCTAGACGGGTACCTGAACTCTCTGTAGACGATCTCTCGGAGGCTGTCGCACTGACGACAAACGGCGACAACAAGGAGACGGAGATGATCCATGAGATTGTCAAGTTTTACCACAAGACGGCCGACGAGATCATGGTGCCACGCGTCGATATGGTCGGTGTCAACTACCACTGGGCTTATCATCAGACGCTGAGCTTCGCTGTGGAGACTGGCTACTCACGACTGCCTGTCTACGATGGATCGCAGGATACGATCCAAGGGCTACTCTATGTAAAAGATCTCCTCCCTCATATGCACGAGGAGGACAACTTCCCGTGGCAAAAGATCATACGACAAGCTTACTTCGTACCTGAGAATAAGAAGATCGACACCCTACTGGAGGAGCTACAGCAGGAGCGTATCCATATGGCGATCGTGATCGATGAGTTCGGCGGGACCTCGGGACTGATCACGCTGGAGGACATCCTCGAGGAGATCGTCGGAGAGATCGTCGACGAGTACGATGATGAGGATCCGCCCTACGTACGGCTCGCCGAGGGGGTCTATCTGATCGATGGTGGCATGTCGCTCATCGATCTCTGCAAGCTACTGGATGTAGAGCCAGAGTACTTTGCCCCACACTACGAGGAGGTTGATACGGTCGGAGGCTTATTCCTAGAGGTGCTACAAGAGATCCCTCAGGTGGGTCAGCAGATAACGATATCGGACATCGACTTCATCGTGACGCGCATGGAGCGCCACCGTATCATGCAGCTCAAGATGCGCCTGCATCCTAAGGAGCAGACTGACACACAGACTGATAGTCAGACAGAGCCTCAGGCGTGAACTACTCACAGCTACCCCTCCCACTAGGGGATACACTCTACATCGCTGAGCTACCACCCAGCATCGCGCCTAGCCTATCTACCTACCGCTCACTAACGCAGCAACTACTTGACGAGATCGCTCCTAGGGAGTCGGCCTGGCGACTGACGCACCTCCCCTCTGGCGCTCCCCGCCTTGTCTCGTCTGATCACGACTACCGTATCTCCATATCCCACAGCGGAAGCTACGTGGCTCTCGTCCTTAGTGAGGGGCAGTACGGTGTAGGCGTCGATATTCAGGTGGCTAGTGATAAGTTGCCACAAGTCGCTCCGAGGTTTATGTCTCCGACAGAGCTGGCTTACTATCGACATCTTACGACAAGCGAAGCGAACGAATGGCTCTACACCGTGTGGGGACTCAAGGAAGCAGCCTACAAAGCTTACCCGCTACAGGTCAAGCGCCACCTAGCGACCAACTATACCGTCTCTCCTCCCGAAGCTTCTCTCTCTTGTGGCGTGGAGAGCGAGTCCTTCGCCCGCTACACCGTCTATGCCGACGAGGGGGACGACCGCCCTACCCTTCTCACGGGCTACCTCCTTCGTAGCATCACGACTGCACCGTACCACCTCACCTACGTTCAGACTGGGGCGGGAGCTTTTGAAAGTTAAGCCCTACACCAGAGACACGGTATCTCTAAAATCCTTATCTTTGCGAAAGCATTGGTGTATCTGCACGGTGCTATGACCTTTGGACTATAAAAAGACCTATGAGCCAACTATACATCTACAACACGCTGGAGAGGACTAAAGTGCCCTTTGAGCCAATTGCCCCGCCACATGTGGGGCTCTACGTTTGCGGACCGACCGTTTACGGGGATCCGCATCTAGGGCATGCTCGCTCGGCGATAACGTTTGACATTCTCTTCCGCTACCTCAAGCACCTCGGCTACAAGGTGCGCTACGTACGCAATGTAACCGACGTGGGGCACCTAGAGCATGATGCAGATGATGGCGAGGACAAGATAGCTAAGAAGGCTAAGCTCGAGCAGCTTGAGCCGATGGAAGTGGCTTACTACTACCTCAACCGCTACCACGATAGTCTGCGCCTGCTCAATGTGCTACCACCTTCAATCGAGCCACTTGCCTCGGGGCATATCATCGAGCAGATCCAGCTGGTACAGCAGATCCTCGATGCGGGCTACG
>CABQOJ010000135.1 GCA_902465775.1 uncultured Porphyromonas sp.
ATCCTAACAATATAGTAATCAAGAACTATGACAAAGAATGCACTGACTAGGCTCTTAGCCCTATTCACGACACTTCTACTTCTAGGCACAAGCCAGAGCTACGCCTGTACGGGGCTGCTCGTTGGCAAGGGAGCATCGGCCGATGGATCGGTCATGATCTCCTATAGTGCTGACTCACACACGCTCTACGGCGAGCTATACTACTGGCCAGCCGCCGATCATGCTACAGGCTCTATGCGCCAGATCACGGAGTGGGACTCAGGCAAGCCTCTCGGGCAGATCCCTGAGGTGGCTCACACCTATGCTGTCATCGGCAATATGAATGAGCACGCACTGGCTATCACCGAGTCTACCTGGGGTGGCCGTGAGGAGCTGACAGATCCTAATGGTCTGATGGACTATGGTAGCCTCATCTATGTGACGCTGCAGCGCGCCAAGACGGCTCGCGAGGCGATCGAGGTGATGACTACACTGGTCAAGGAGTATGGCTACGCTAGCTCTGGCGAGAGCTTCTCTATAGCAGACAAGAATGAGGCGTGGGTCCTCGAGCTAGTCAGCAAGGGCAAGTATGGCAAGGGCGCTGTATGGGTCGCTATGCGTATCCCTGACAACGCAATCTCTGCACATGCTAACCAGGCGCGTATCCAGCAGATTAAGTTCAACGATCCCAACAACTGTCTCTACGCTCCCGATGTGATCGACTTCGCTCGTGAGAGAGGCTACTACGAGGGTTCGGACAAGGACTTTAGCTTCCAAAAGGCTTACAACCCCTACACACCCGGAGGTCTCCGTGGCTGCGAGGCTCGTGTGTGGGCTTTCTTCAATAAGTTTAGCGACAATATGAAGCAGTACGAGCGCTTCGTCATGGGTGATGAGAAGGCTTCTAAGCCAATGCCCCTCTACGTCGTCCCCAATCGCAAGCTCTCTGTCGGTGACGTACGAGACATGACGCGTGACCACTACGAGGGTACCCCGATGGATATGACGAAGGATATAGGTGCTGGTCCTTACGCTGTACCTTACCGCTGGCGTCCGATGACCTTCGAGGTAGATGGTCAGACCTATGTCAATGAGCGTGCTATCGCTACGCAGCAGACCGGCTTCGTGCTAGTGGCTCAGCTCAGACCTAACCTGCCAGACGCTTTCAGCATCTTGTGGTTTGGTGTGGATGATGCGAATACGGCTGTCTTTACGCCTGTCTACTGCTCTTCGCTCCGCACACCTGAGTGCTACCGCGTGGGCAATGGTGATATGATGCACTTCTCCTGGACGAGTGCTTTCTGGATCCACAACTGGGTAGCTAATATGGCTTACGCCCGCTATGCTCCTATGATTAAGGACATTCGTCCTGTACAGCAGGAGCTGGAGCAGAGCTTTGACAAGCTCGTGCCAGAGATCGATCAGAAGGCACTGGCGCTCTACAAGAAGGATCCGATGAAGGCGCGCGAAATACTCACGACCTTCACCTGCGAGACCGCTGACTATGCGACCTATCGCTGGAAGAAGCTCGGCGAGTACCTGCTCGTCAAGTATATGGACGGCAACATGAAGAAGGAGGAGAACGGGCAGTTCAAGACCAACGGCTATGGTCTGAGTGCGATGCCAGACTTCCCCGGTTACGACCAGGAGTACTACAAGCGCATCGCTGAGACTACCGGCGATCTGCTCAAGATCGACGAGTAAGTCCTACTAGCACAACGAATGTAGTATCATCGTGGGCAATGCTAAGTAAACGAGATGACTCCCCCGTGGAGTAGGTCCGTTACTGAGCATTGCCCACGACTCTTATATCTGATAAGCAATGTCTCTATACTTAGGCATAGACATAGGGGGTACCAATACAGAGCTAGGTATCGTCGATGAAGCGGGACAGATAGTCTCCTCACAGACGCTCTCGACGAAGCAGCACGGGGACTCCTTCGCTGGATACATCGTCGCGCTGAGCCAGCAGATAAACCAAATGATCGCTGACCCAGCCCTACCCGACAAAGTGGTCGGCATAGGCGTCGGAGCTCCTAATGCGAACTACTTCTCAGGCTGTATCGAAGAGGCGGTCAACCTCCCCTGGGCTGGCTCCAGTCCTATCGTCGCTGAGCTCTCGGCACAGACGGGACTACCGGTCGTCCTTGACAATGACGCTAATGCGAGTGCCCTCGGCGAGCATAGCTACGGAGTAGCTCGTGGGCTGGATCACTTCGTCGAGATAACGCTCGGCACAGGCGTCGGGAGTGGCATCTATGCCGACGGACGTCTCATACGTGGCTACCAAGGCAAGGCGGGCGAGCTGGGGCATGTTGCTGTAGGCGAACCGCATCAACGCTGTGGCTGTGGACGGGACGGATGCCTTGAGGCCTCTGTAGCAGCACCCGCCGTAGCACGACGTGCCGTGAGCCTTAAGAAGCTATGCCTAGAGCAAGGCATGTGGAGCGAGCTCTGCGACATACCTGATGAACAGCTAACCAGCAAAGTGGTCGCCGAGGTGGCGCTAGCGACAGGTGACTCCTTAGCTCGGCAAGTCTTTGAGGAGACGGGCGAGATACTGGGTCGTGCACTAGCACAGTTTGCCTGCTTCTCAGCACCCCAAGCGTTTGTCCTCTTCGGAGGGGTGGCGCGGTGTGGCGACCTACTGCTCAAGCCCGTACGCAAAGCTTTTGACCAAGCGCTACTTCACATTTATCGAGGCTCCATAGAGATCCTCCTCAGCTCACTGCCTAAGGGGCAAGCGGCCGTGCTGGGGGCAGCTTCGCTAGCACGCGAACGAGACCTATAAGTATGAGCCAACGCGAGACCTTCGACTACTGTCCACGCTGTGGCGCTGATCGCCTAGAGGCGCATGGCGTCAAGGCGCAGCACTGCCAGAGCTGTGGCTTCACCTACTACCACAATCCGAGCGCTGCCGTGGCACTGCTCGTGCGCGATCTGCAGGGTCGACTGCTGGTGGCGACGCGAGGCAAAGAGCCCGCCAAGGGTACGCTGGATCTCCCTGGGGGCTTTGTGGACAAAGGCGAGACCGGCGAAGAGGCTGCCCAGCGAGAACTATACGAGGAGAGTGGTCTGCGACTCCTGACGGAGCAGTTTGTCTACGCCTTCTCTCTGCCCAATAGCTACCTCTACAGCGACTTCCTCGTGCCGACGCTGGACATCTTCTACACGGTTCAGCTACCGAGCGAGAAGCCTACCGTACAAGCTATGGACGACGTGGCACAGCTCCACTGGCTCGCACCTGCAGAGATAGATCCGTCACGCTTCGGACTGATATCCATCCGCCGAGGCATCGCGCGCTACCTATCCTCCCTCGGCAACTGACCTCTCACACCATTAACCTACACACTGTGTCAACCCCTTCCTCTCGTAGCAAGATTTGGTCCCGCCCGTGGGGCTACCCTGAGGCACTCATCATCCTCTCGGGGATCCTCCTCGTCGGCTACCTATGGCAATACATCATGGGTCCTATACCTGCGGGCTTCTTCACAGCACCCGTCAGCATCATCATCTCAGTAGCACTTGTAGTCGCTGTCCTCTACATCGGTCTACGAGGTAGCCGCCTCTATGCGGGACGACGCACCCCGACGGCCGTCCTCTTTATCTTGTCTCCAGCGGCTACGCTCACCGCGCTCGGAGGGTGCTTGGTGCTCCTCCTCATCATGGGCTTTTGCGTGCAGGCTCCCCCCACGGTGACGGCTGGGCTCTCAGGCTTCTTGCACCGCAGTGGCTGGAGCTCGATGGTGCACTCCTACCCCTTCA
>CABQOJ010000136.1 GCA_902465775.1 uncultured Porphyromonas sp.
CGTACCTCTGCACCCTCAGCAGCACCAGCTACCTCGAGGCGTGTACCACCGTTGGTCACGTAGACTGCGATCTGGCTCTCTGTCAACTGCTCGATAGCATTAATGAGCTTGAAGGTAGCCTTGATCGTGGTAGCCTCCGTAACTGTGAAGGCGTACTTGACGCCACCGCCAGCTAGCTTGATGAGCTTCTCGTCACCAGCCTTGATCGTAGTATTATTGACCTGGAGTGTCTCCAGCTCGTACTTGTCAGCAGGCTTCACCTCGACATACATCTCGGTGCCCGTGACAACTGTCTTGCCAGAGGCAACTACAGAGCCATCCTTCTTGAAGAGCTGTACCGTACCAGCCTTTGCGCTTGGCAGGACAGGTTCTACTGTGACAGCGTACTCAGCGGGAGGTAGTGCAGGCTTGAATGTGACGTTCACAACAACATCTTCTTCCAGTAGGAATATATAGGAGTTTTGGTCACTAGGTACTGCGACCGGCTTCTCGTTCACCTGCCAATGATCTATCACAAAGTTTTCATTCGGATTCGCCGTGATCTTAACAAATGTACCAGCAGCTATCTTAGCTCCACTCTCAAAGGCCTCCATCCCAGCTGTAGCCGTTAGTGTTCCCCCCTCACCAGCTGTATAAGTAACCGTATAGTTTACAGCGGGAGTCTCCTTTTTAGTAAAGATTGCCTTGATGATAGCATCACCGGATACGGTAAAAGTGTAGACAGTTCCGTCTGCTGAGAGGTCCTCTACAGGGACTGTGTGATCATTATTCATATAGGTGACTTGGAAGCCTTTAGTAACATTTGCTGTAAGCTTTACAATTGTCCCGTTGGGTAGTTTCATAGGCATATTTGAGACTATCAGACTATCAGTGTCACTATCAGGCTTCTTATATTTGCCCAAGACAGAACCACCAATCCCCTCAGTCTTAATGAGAATAGTACCTTGCGTAGGCTGTAGCTCGCCCTTCTTCTTGAGAATAGGCTCTACCTTGATATCCTTTGAGAGGGTGATGACGAGCGGGTTCACTCTATTCTCACGCTTCTCTCCATCTACCAACCAGTAGTCAAACTCATAGCCCTCATTAACGTTTACCTGGAACGTAACCTCCGTACCAACGGGTAGCACACTTCCGCTCACTACGGGAGTCTTATCCAATCCATAGTATGCGTAGAAGTCTCCTTGAGCAATCTTTCCTAGGGTTATCTTGCATCCTGTAGAAGCTTTAGCTACAGCCGAAAGGGTGAGACTCTCCTTGACAGTAATTTTTATACCCGGATAGGTTTCATTGTCTGACGCCCTTGACTCCCCGTTTACGAGGAAGTGGTCTAACACGTAGCCTTCATCCATATAAGCATCTACTCGAAGCTCAGTCCCAGCGGATACTTTATCTCCAGAGTCTACTGTCGTAGGAGTTATATAGCTACCATATGTCACCTTGATCTGTCCGTGATCAAATGGAGTTATAGTTACAACACAAGGCTCAGGTTTTTCTATAACAGCTTCAATTGTGAGATCAGAGGTAACAGTAACGCTACAAGAGATGTCATAAAAACCACTACTTGGGGTCTCCTTTCCATTGATAAGGAAGTGCTTGAATGTATACCCGGGCTCTACAGTTGCTACAACGGAGAGAAAGGCTCTCTCCTGGACACGGCTTCCTGAAGGAACTTCCTTGGAGGGAAAACCAGTACTCACCTTGAGGGAGCCATGCTTAGGTTGTGTATAAGTCACTTTATAACCAGCCTCTTTGAGTACAGCCGAGATGGTTGTAGCTTCTACAATCTTAAGCGTCTTTGTCGTGGAGAGGAAGCCAGCGTCCTTTTCTACGCGAGACCCATTTACAAGCCAATAGTCTAGCGAATGAAATTTATCTGGCGTAATTTCTACGGTAACTTGACTTCCAACCTCAACAGTCTCGCCTGATTTAAGTTCTGGAGAGCTCCAGCTACTGGAGCCTTTGTAGCCTTTGATGGTTGCAAATTCGGGGTTGACAATAGTTACTGGCACCATAGTTTTATCAGAGGCCTTCTTTAGTTGGGCAGAGATTATTACGTCGTCCTTGAGAGATAGAAGGGTCTTATTACGTAAGTCCACAGATTCACTTGGCAAGGACTTCCTGCCGTCAATAAGCCAATACTCTATCTCATAGCCCGCATCTGGCTTTAACTCTACGATAAGTCGAGAACCTGAGTTAATTTTATCTCCTGACTTGACTTTTGTCCGACCAAATGTCACTGTGAGTGTCCCATGCTCAGGTTGTGTAATGGTAACGACACAGGGATGCACTTGAGCCACTCGAGCAGAGATGCTCATATCGCCCTTGACGCTCTCACTTATTTCAGAGAGAATATTATTCGCCTTCTCCGCACCATTGATGATATAGTGGGTCACCATATAGCCCTCCTCAGGAGTTGCTTTGATATGTAGGAGGGTGTTCTTTTTGATTTTGTCGCCACTGTGGACTTCAGTTTTAGAAGCGCCATATCCAGAACTAACCGTTATGGTGCAGTGCTCCACCTGATTGATTGTTACTGTGTACTCATCTGTCTGCGCATGTGCTACAAATGGCAAAAGCAGAAAAGCACTCAATAACGCGAGGTTAGATAACATTCGTTTCATAAGCATATAGTGTAAGTGATTTGTTAGTTTCTTCAGATTAAGAGAAGAGTCGCAGCTGGTTAAAGAGGTTCTCCTCTTTACCGTCTCTTCTTTCGAAGGACTAAGGTAACAAAAAAATCGAGGAAAGCACGAGTCTTACTCTTTCTGTCTATTCAAAGGATGATAGCAGATTTCTAGGGAAGATCTGCATGGCACAGACTTCCCGCATCCTATCGATGTATAGTTGTAGTCCAACAGTTCGATCGCTATTCCACACATAGTACGAATCCTCTTTGGGAAACTTTTGAAGTTGCAGTTAAAGCCGTTAGTTGCCAAATCAGTTCTTCGGAGATGTCATTTGGTTGTTTCGAAGGTTCGGGTCATTTTTGCGAGGGACGATTAGCGGTTGGAGAGAGCTGAGCGAGGAGCACAAAATGAGGGAGTACCACCTCTGCTGGCGATACTCCCTCGGGAAGGATTTACTGTACTACGTCCCTAGCGGGAGCGTCGTACTAGAGTCCATTTGCGGACGATGACGCGATCTTCTTACTTGACGATGCGCAATCTTCTTACTTGACGATGACACGATCTTCTTACTTGACGATGCGCGTCGTGTAGTTGCCGACGAGAACGATGTAGCCACCGGCAGGTAGTGCGCTGATGTCAAGGGCATGCTCCGTGCTCGTCAGGAGCAGCTGACCTGTGTAGTCGTAGAGGCGTACCTCTGCACCCTCAGCAGCACCAGCTACCTCGAGGCGTGTACCACCGTTGGTCACGTAGACTGCGATCTGGCTCTCTGTCAACTGCTCGATAGCATTAATGAGCTTGAAGGTAGCCTTGATCGTGGTAGCCTCCGTAACTGTGAAGGCGTACTTGACGCCACCGCCAGCTAGCTTGATGAGCTTCTCGTCACCAGCCTTGATCGTAGTATTATTGACCTGGAGTGTCTCCAGCTCGTACTTGTCAGCAGGCTTCACCTCGACATACATCTCGGTGCCCGTGACAACTGTCTTGCCAGAGGCAACTACAGAGCCATCCTTCTTGAAGAGCTGTACCGTACCAGCCTTTGCGCTTGGCAGGACAGGTTCTACTGTGACAGCGTACTCAGCGGGAGGTAGCGTAGACCTAAAGGTTACCTTGACAT
>CABQOJ010000137.1 GCA_902465775.1 uncultured Porphyromonas sp.
GGAATGTACGCTTCATATCGGTATGTCTCTGATGCTTATGATTACTATGGTGAAGGACTTACTCGCTATGAGTAAAGGCTTCGGCTGGCAAAGGTACAAAAAATATCTTTACCAGTCACCACCCTGCCGAGAAATTGCGGCTGACGATTATGAAAATGAACTAATCTACCGAGGAAACTGTGAATTCCTCCGTGAGGGTCTTTGACTTTCCAGTGAGGAACGGAAAAACTCTTCGGACTTATGATTTCATTCTTCCGAAGTTTCATCTCAGTCTTCCGAAGTTTTGTTTCTCGCCTCGGTAGAGGATTTCTGTTTTCCACGAAGCTATTTGGGATTTCCTCGGATATCGTCCTGTGCAGCTCCTAGCAGACGGGTTATAATGCGTCAGCCCTGGCAAAAACTTACGAACAACCCTTTGTCGGGTCTCACTTGACGAGTTGCGATTTGTTGGGTCTCGCTAGACGCACGACCGTTTGTGTTCCGACGGTTTGCGTCTGGCCTTTTGCCTAGGCATGTGAGTAACGGAGGATGACAGCTGTGGTAGGGTGGCTTATAAAGAGAACCATCCGCTCTTCCTTGCTAGGCAAAGAGGAGCGGATGGCATACGCTAGGAGTTCTATGGTGTAGTCGTATTTGTGCTACAGCATAGTCTCACGGGTGATTACTTATTCTTGCGAAGTAGCATGCTTAGATCAACGTTCTCATCAAGTACTGGGCGAATAGCCGTACGAGTAGCTAGAGATTGCGTCTTCTCAGGACCTCTCCAAGTGATCTGGAAGCTAACAATGTAGACAATTCCATCTTTTGGATCATCAACCTTATAAGAATAAGCCAAAAGCTCTAGAGGCTTATCTTTTCCTCTTGATAGGTTGTAAGCACTAAACGCATTTGATCCATCACCTAGTGTGCCTGTAGAATAGCCCTCTGTAAAGCCGTAAGCCTTAGCAACGGTTCTGATCATCTCGTTTATCTTCTTAGCCTCGTCACTAAGCTGATCTTCAGGTGCGAGAGGATCAATCCCCTTCCAAGCACTCTGAGTGCCTAGACAGAATTTATTGCCCTTTTTAGGGGTGTGATAGTATGCGAAGCTTGCCATCTTCCAATCCTGAAGCTTTTCCTCTGGAGCTTGGAATAGGAAAGTCATATCGCTATTTGGATCATTTTTGTAATGCGTGAACTCCCAACCCTTAGAGGTCATAGCAAAGACAAACTCTTGCTGCTTAGCCTTTGTTAGGTCAGCTGCTTTGTAAGGCATGTAGATAGCTGGGATGTACTTTTCGCTTCCATCGTCGTAAAGACCGATGAACATATCGTCCTTGAGCTCAACGAGAGGGATGACCTTAACAGCTACATCCTTAGTAGCAGTACCTGCGGTTACAGTTACTGTGGTCTCGCCCTTAGCGACACCTGTGATGACGCCCTTCGCGTCGACAGTTGCGATAGCGGGATCCTTAGAGATGCAAGTGTACTCAGCGTTAGCTGGCTGGGTCTTGATCTCAAGAGCTGCGGTCTTGCCAACCATTACAGTTAGAGATGCTGGATTAACAGCAAGCTTGACATCTGTGGGGGTCTTTTTGTCACCACCCTTGTCCTTATTACAGGACGAGAAGCTCAGTGTGAGAGCTGCGAGCGCTGCGAGCGCTAGGAAGATTTTTTTTGTCATAGTTATTGTGTTGGTTATTGGTGAATGTCTATTTGTTAGGGGATAGGCTTCGCGAAGTCTATCCTACCCGATGCAAAGATAACAATTTCTTTTGAATTAACAAGCGGTGAAGGAAGAGTGAGCGGAGCTACCTGGTGAAAAGCTAGACGGAGACGGGGGCGGGGATGTGCGGGTAGGGGTTGTAGTCGGAGAGGGTAAAGTCATCGTAGACGAAGTCGAAGAGCGACTGCCCACGGTCTCGTAGGGTCATCGTGGGGAGCGGGCGTGGCGTGCGGGTGAGCTGTAGGCGCGCCTGCTCGAGATGGTTCTTATATAGATGTGCATCGCCAAGGGTGTGAATGAAGCGTCCAGGACGTAGCCCTGTGACTTGCGCTGTCATCATGAGGAGGAGGGCATAGGAGGCGATGTTGAAGGGGACCCCGAGGAAGATGTCGGCACTGCGCTGGTAGAGCTGCAGGTCTAGCTTATCCCCCACGACGTAGTACTGCATGAGACAGTGACAAGGGGAGAGGTGCATGAGGGGCAGGTCGGCAACGTTCCACGCTGAGACGACGATGCGGCGGCTGTCGGGCTGATGACGTATCAGGTCGAGCGCTTGCTGCATCTGATCGATGGTCTGTCCCGTGTGTGGGTCGAACCAATGTCTCCACTGCGCCCCGTAGATGGGACCTAGGTCGCCCGCTTCGTCGGCCCACTCGTCCCAGATAGAGACTTTGTTGTCGTGCAGGTACTGAAGGTTGGTATCGCCCTTGAGGAACCATAGTAGCTCGTGAATGATGCTGCGCAGGTGTAGCTTCTTGGTGGTGAGCAAGGGGAATCCGTCGGCTAGGTCGAAGGTCATCTGATGTCCGAAGACACCGACGGTGCCAGTGCCCGTGCGGTCTGTGCGTTCGTTGCCCTCGGTGAGGACACGCTCTATCAGGTCAAGGTATTGCTGCATGGTGGTACGTTGGTTAGAGTGAAGGGGCGAGAACGAGTAACCCTTTGTAGGGACGCACGGTCGTGCGTCCGTCCCCGTTACAGGGTTACTGCGTCAAGATCGTTCGACAACGGACGCACAGATCGTGCGTCCCTACAGGGCGACGTATCAATGTACTGCGTCAAGATCGTTCGACGACGGACGCTCAGATCGAGCGTCCCTACAGGAGTCGTGATCGTGCGTCCGCCCGTCTTTACAGCCCTCTACGCCTCAGTGGTGGGCGTAGAGGGCTGCACAGCGTAGTGCTGGAGCTGCTTGGGATCGAAGCGACGTATCTGGCCCTCGCACTTGTCCATCTCTCCACTGGCGTACTGTATATATACGTGTGTGGAGTGCTCGTAGAGGTCGGGACGCTCCTGCGCTGCGATGAGTAGCAGGTGTGCGAAGATGCAGTGCCCACACATCTCGACGAGACGACGAGCGTGGTAGTCGAGGAGGGTCTGATCCTTTGCCTCGGTGACCAGCTCGGTGCAAGCCTTGGCACGCTCTATCCAAGTGGCTAGTAGCTCCTTGGTCTCCTGCCACTCGGGCGAGACAGCTACCTGCTGGTACTCCTCTAGGCGTGCGAAGTATGTGCCCGTGGTGACGTGGCGGATAGCCGCTACGACCTGTAGCTGCGTAGTCCCCTCGTAGATGTTGGTGATACGCACGTCACGATAGAGACGCTCGCAGGTGTAGTCCTTCATATAGCCTGAACCACCGTATATCTGGATGCAGTCGTAGACGTTTTGGTTAGCTAGCTCGGTGCTCATACCTTTGCCGATAGGCGTATAAGCGTCAGCCAAGCGGCTGTAGTACTTCTGCTCCTTGCGCTCCTCGGGGGTAAGCTTGCGCTCACGAGCTATATCGTCGTAAGCCTTGTACATATCCACGAAGCGGCTCGTCTCGTAGAGATGCGCACGGGTTGCGTCAGCCTTAGCACGGATGAGGGCGAGCATCTCATAGACTGCGGGGAACTTGTCGATGGCGTGTCCATACTGATGACGGTCAGCAGCGTAAGCCTTAGCCTCACGATAGGCAGCCTCGGAGATACCGACAGCTTGCGCCATGATGCCTAGACGAGCGCCATTCA
>CABQOJ010000138.1 GCA_902465775.1 uncultured Porphyromonas sp.
TCTTCGGACAGCATCGTACGCGTACGGGTTGGGATGCCAATGGCGATGGCTTCTCTGAGATAGGACAGCTAGAGAGCCGTGCACTCGGTACGCAGCTCTTCTTCCGCCTCAATCCTTACAACAAGATCACCGCTGAGATCCACTCGATCCAGGAGAAGCGTCGTGGCGGTGACCACTTCGAGCGTCCTGAGCACGTGGTCGCAGTCGCTGAGAGTGTCGGTCACTCGATCCTGAGCGGTAATATACGCTATGATGCTCACTCGGCAGACTACAAGCACAACTTCCAGCTCTATGCCTCTGGTCAGCGTATCGTACGCAACAGCTACTATGGCGGTATCGATGAGGAGAATGTAGCTGACGACAAGCACGCTACACCTAAGGAAGCTTACGGTGACAACTACGGTCTGACCCACGGCAATGTAGCTATGGGCGGTGCTCAGTACTCCTACAAGACGGATCGCCTCTTCTTCATGCCGGGCAATATCCTCGTCGGTGCTGAGTATCTTTACGACCACCTCAACGATGAGATGCCTATCCTCAAGTATCAGAAGCTCCCTGACGGCACCTCTCGCGCTCCTGGTCTAGATCAGCGCATCCACAACCTGAGCCAGATCGCTCAGATCGAGTGGACGAACAAGGTCTTTACCCTCCTCCTCGGTGGTCGTCTCGACGAGCACTCAGCAATTAGAACTGACAAGGGTGCCCTCAAGCCTGTCTTCACACCTCGTGCTACGGTACGTTACAATCCATTTACCTGGATGAACCTCCGTGCTTCGTATGCACAGGGCTTCCGTGCTCCTCAGACCTTCGACGAGGATCTACACGTCGGTGTCGTATCGGGCGAGGCGCAGAAGGTGATCAATGCCAAGGGCCTCAAGCCTGAGTACAGCCACAGCTTCAACCTAAGCAACGATATGTACTTCTCTCATGGAGCTATGCAGGCTAACCTCCTTCTCGAGGGCTTCTTCACACGTCTCCAGGGTGCATTCAACACACGTCCTATAGAGGAGCGTGATGGCTTTACACTCTATGAGCGCTACAACGCTTCGGACGCTTCTGTCTATGGTGCCAACATCGAGGGTAAGGTTGCCTACAAGCACTTTACCGTACAGGCTGGCTTTACCATTGCCAAGAGCCTCTGGGACAAGCCTGAGAGTACGGGTGTAGAGCGTTCGCTCATCAAGGGTGAAAACGAGAAGGAGCCTAGCGACATCAATACGCTTGAGAACAATGGCCCTGAGAAGGCAGCTGGCTTCCTTACCGATGGCGATGGCAACTTCGTCAGCACAGAGCTCAAGAGCCGCAACCTCATGAGGACGCCTATGACTTACGGCTACCTAACGCTAACCTACAACCCTGTCTCTACGCTTAACCTAACCGCTACGTGCAACTATACGGGCTCTATGTTTGCTCCGCACGTTATCGAGTACGGTGCTGAGAGCGCTGTCCTAGACCGCGACCTTGTTGCTGCTGGTCAGCGTGAGGCTGGAGCTGAGGACAAGAGCGGTGCTGCTCCTAAGTGGGGACGCATCGAGAAGACACCTTCATTCTTCGATCTAGGTGCTCGTATCTCCTACGACTTCGACATCTTCACCTCTTCATCTCTGCAGCTCTTCCTCGGAGCTAACAACCTACTCAACTCATTCCAAAATGACTTTGACCTAGGTGGCGGACGTGATAGTGGCTATATCTACGGACCTATGCAGCCTCGCACGGTCTATATGGGTATGACGATGAAGTTCTAAGCCCTCCAGACTGAGACGGCGGTCTCAACTAAGCAAAAGGGTGCAAGCTAGAGAGAAGTCTAGTTTGCACCCTTCTTGATTTACGAAAGTCGTTGTACTTGTTCGACTAAGCGAGCGATGAGTGCGCCACTATCGGGGTGGGTGGAGAGACAGGGTATGTAGATAAGCTCTTCGCCCCCTGCCGCAAGGAATAGATCACGAGCCTCCAGCTGCAGGTCCAACTTCGTCTCCAGGCAATCTGCGACAAAGCTAGGGCTAAAGAGTACGACGCGACGAACCCCCTGCGTGGCGAGCTCTTGTAGTACACTGACGAGCGTCGGCTGTAGCCAGCGCCCATGTCCCATGGCGGAGTGAAAGGTCAGATGAACCCGCTCCTCATGCACGCCTAGTCTATGGGTCAAAGCTTGTAGCGTAGCGACACACTGAGCGTGGTACTCCCAGCCATGCGTCTGGTCGTACTTCTGATGCGCCTCGGGGATACTATGATAGGAGGCGATGTAGTGGTAGGTACTGTCGCTCGTATCCACATGATTTTGAAGCACTTCAGACAGTTGCTGGATGTAGTGCGGGTCGGTACCCCAAGGAGTCAGCACAGAGGTCTTGTAATGTCCTCCAGTAGGCTTGGGCAGGTCCGAGAAATAGGTGATGGCACTCCCCGCATTACTCCTCGTGTACTGAGGAAAAAGCGGGAGCAGTAGCACCTCCACATCGTCCGTCCCGACAAGCTGAGCAATACGCTCGCCCCACTGAGCACGGCTTGTCTGCGCATAGCGTGGTGTATAGAGCGTCGGAAGTTGCGTCTGCTGAGCGACTTGCTCTGCGAGTCGCTGCATCTCTGAGGTCAGAGGCATGACCCCATCGGAGAGCGCCAGGAGGCGACGATACCGCTCTGATGAGAAGTGCGTACGACGAGGCACGATGATGCCACGCACCAGTAGCTGTCGCATCAGATAAGGTACAGAGATGATATCCCCATCCGTGAGAAACTCCTGTAGGTAGCTTCGCACGTCCTCCTCGTTGGCCGTCCGTGGAGAGCCCGTATTGGTCAGTAGTATGATCTGCTGTGCCAAGGCTTTACTGCTTGCTAGTACTGTACAAATCGAAGATGACCACCTCACTATTGGTAAAAAGCCTCATCGCCGGCCCCGCGGCGCCATATCCACTAGAGACGTAGACAGGCGTGCCGTATCGCTCGGTGAAGCCGTGCGCTATCGGATAGTAAGCACGCACCAGTAGGGAGAAGGGGAAGATCTGTCCGTCGTGTGTATGTCCATAGAGAGCTAAGTCAATGCCGTTGCTCGCGAGGCTGTCTAACTGTCTCGGCTGGTGCTCGAAGAGGATGCGCGGTAGTTGCTGGCTCTCCTGCGGTATCTGACCGATTAACTCAGAGAGCGTGGCTCGCTCGCTCTGCGTGTAGTCATCCCGTCCGATGAGCGTCACCGCTCCGCCAGGCGTTGCGATAGAGTCCACGAGGAGCGTTCCCCCGACGAGCTTGATCCAGGCCTTCTTCTTCGCCATGTCGGAGCGGTACTCATGATTGCCCAATACGTAGTAGCTACCCAGGGGTGGCGTGATCTGCTGCATGATCTCGGGGATGCTGTCTAGATAAGCAGGGTCGGGGTAGTAGTCAAAGATATCCCCACCCACGAGCATCAGGTCAGGCTCGGTCTTTTTGTAAAGCTCCAGCAACCGCTCCGCAAAGGGACGACCAATCGTTTCGCTAAAGTGAAGGTCCGACACGAAGAGCACCCGCAGATGCTCCCGATCAGCACCGAGCGGCTTGGTCAGCTCCAGCTTATGCTCCACCGTGTGCGGTGTCGCAGCCTGCTGGTAGCCATACATAAGGATCAAAGCCGAGAGCGCTACCGTAACAAAGAAGAGAACCCACTTAGCCCGCTGGTATCCCGTGTCGCCGAGCCGTGCGCGAAGCGTTTGTCCCGTGATGCGCTTGTAGAGCAG
>CABQOJ010000139.1 GCA_902465775.1 uncultured Porphyromonas sp.
ATGCTGCTATCACCTATAGCTGGGATGAGTATGTAGCTAAGGTTAATAATGCACTGGGTGGCGTTGGTGTCAATGTCACGGGTCTGCATACCTACGACAAGCCTCTACAGGCGATCGCCTCGGCTCAGGCTATTATGGTGGGCGGTGGCAATACATGGGCACTCCTCAAGCAACTACAGGATATGGGCGCTATGAAGCTAATCCGTGAGCGTGTCCTCGAGGATGGCATCCCCTACGTGGGCTGGAGCGCTGGATCAAATCTTGCCTGCCCGACGATCATGACGACAAACGATATGCCTATCTGCAATCCCGATACGACGCAGGCGCTGGGGCTTATCTCCTTCCAGATCAATCCGCACTACCTCGATGCGCATCCAGAGGGTCATGGTGGCGAGACGCGCGAGCAGCGTATCCGTGAGTTTGTCAAGTACAATCCAAACTGCGATGTACTCGGCCTGCGAGAGGGTAGTATGCTCCACATCACGGGTGACAAAATCACGCTGTGGGGCGAGCGTACGGCTAGGCTCTTTAACTATCCGACCTTCTATGACAATCCGCTAGAGATAGAGCCTGGAATCCTCGCATACAGTGAGAAAAAGTAACTTTCGGAATCTGAAGTAATGAAGGATATCCCAAGCTTTACCATAGATCACGAGCGCCTCAAGCGTGGTGTCTATGTCTCTCGTCGTGACCTCGTGGGCGATCAGGTGGTGACCACCTTTGACATACGTATGAAGGCGCCAAATCGTGAGCCTGTGCTTGACCTGAGCGCACTGCATACGATAGAGCATCTTGTGGCGACCTATCTGCGCAATGATCCCGAGTGGGGGAGTCGCATCATCTACTGGGGACCGATGGGTTGCTTGACGGGCAACTACCTTATTATAGTAGGTGACCTTAATCCGCTAGATATAGCAGATTTGCTCCGTCGTGCCTTTGACTTTGTGGCACACTACGAGGGCGCTGTGCCTGGCGTGGCTCCTCGTGACTGTGGCAACTACAAGCTGCACAACCTAGAGCTGGCACGTGAGGAGTCTAAGCGCTATCTAGAGGAGGTGCTAGATCATCTGGACGATACGAACACGCACTACCCTCAATAGCAGAAGCGGGGTGGTGCTCTTCTCATAGAGTGGTACCCGCTACACACTTAACCAACGAACGATCGAATGAAACCTACACTAGTCATCATGGCTGCTGGTATGGGTAGTCGCTATGGCGGCCTCAAGCAGCTAGACAAACTGGGACCTGCGGGCGAGAGTATCATGGACTACTCTGTCTTTGATGCGATCCGAGCTGGCTTTGGCAAGGTGGTCTTTGTCATACGCCACGCCTTTGCGGAGCAATTCAAAGAGCAGGTGCTACAGAAGTATCAGAAGGCCATCGACACGGCTGTCGTCTACCAAGAGATAGACTCACTGCCCGAGGGCTTTGCGGCTCCTGCCGAGCGCACCAAGCCGTGGGGCACTAACCATGCGCTGATGATGGCGACTCCTGAGATTGACGGGCCCTTTGCAGTGATCAATGCAGACGACTTCTACGGTCGTGAGGCTTTTCAGACGATGAGTGACTACCTCTCTCAGTTGCCCTCAGACAGCCGAGGCGCCTATTGTATGGTCGCTTACGATATAGAGAGCACGCTCACCGCTGAGGGGAGTGTGAGTCGTGGCGTGTGCAAGGCTTCGCCCGAGGGCTACCTTATGCACATCACCGAGCACAAGAACATCCACGAAAACGAGAGCCACGAGATAGTCAGCATGCATGACGGCAAGAAGCTCTCCATAGCGCGTGGTACACTCGTATCGATGAATCTTTGGGGCTTTACGCCTGACTATCTAGAGCATTCCGAGAGACTCTTTGTAGACTTCCTCAAGGAGCATGGCAGCGAGCCTACGTCGGAGTTCTTTATCCCGACAGTCGTCGACACGCTGATCCGTCAGGGGCTGGCGCAGGTACGGGTCTTGAGTACCGATGCCCGCTGGTTTGGCGCGACTTATGCCTCTGACCGGGAGATGGTCATAGAGCATCTAGCGAAGCTGACCGACGCAGGAGAGTATCCCTCACCTTTACTTTAGGTAGGCTCTCCCTCCACTTATGAATCATTTTGAAATCGAACAATCGAATATGAACAATCGCAAACTACTAGTTGCTGCTCTATGCGCAGCTTCTATCACGTTCTCCTCTTACAGCCAGAAGCAGGCAACCAACGATGGACTTGTCCCAGCTATCAATCTAGTCGATATGGACATGCTCGTGCGTCCACAGGCTGACTTCTACCACTATGTCAATGGTGGCTGGATTAAGGCTAATCCACTGAAGCCTGCCTATAGTCGCTTCGGTACCTTCGACGTGCTGCGTGATCGCTCACTCGAGCAGATCCACGGGATCGTCAATGAGCTCGCTCAAGGTAACTACAAGGCTGGCACCAATGAGTATCGTGTCTCTGTGCTATACAAGCAGGCTATCGACAGCGTCAAGCGCAACGAGCTGGGCGCTCAGCCGATCCTTGACGAGCTAAAAGCTATCGAGGCGATCAACTCTAAGAAGGCGCTCGTAGACTTCGCAGCTCAGCAGGACAATAAGGGAAATGCTACCTTCTTTGGCACCTATGTCATGGCCGATGCTGAGAATAGCGACATGAACATCTTCAACCTGAACCAGACAAGCCTAGCTCTGGGCAACAAGGAGTACTACACAGACCCAAAGAATGGCGAGATCATCAAGTCTTACAATCAGTACATCGAGCGCATCGCTCAGCTAGCTGGTTACTCTGCCGAGGAGGCTCAGCGCATTGCGAAAAACAATATCGCTATCAGCAACGTACTCGCTGATATGTGCTACTCACAGACGGAGCTGCGTGATGTAACTCGCAACTTCAACAAGGTTCAGATCAAGAAGTTTGTCGCTGACAACCCAGGCTTCGACTGGGCGCGCTACATCAAGGGACGCAACCTCCAGACTCTAGAGTCATGGAACGCTGGTCAGCTAGACTTCTTCAAGGCCTTTAGCAAGTGGTTCCCCACGGCAGATCTACAGGCTCTCAAGGACTATGTCCTCGCTCAGACCATCGACGGCTATGCTGGCTACCTCTCTGACGACTTCGTACAGGCTAGCTTCGACTTCTACTCCAAGACACTCTCTGGTATCAAGGAGATGCACCCACGCTGGCGTCGTGCAGTCAACCTGCTCAACGGAACGCTCGGCGAGGCTCTAGGTGAGGTCTATGTCAAGAAGTACTTCCCCGAGGAGGCTAAGGAGCGTATGAAGACGATGATTAGCAACCTCCAGTCAGCGCTCAAGGATCGCATCTCTCAGCTCGCGTGGATGTCTGACGAGACGAAGCAGAAGGCTATCGAGAAGCTCTCTAACTTCACCGTTAAGATAGGCTATCCTGACAAGTGGAAGGACTACTCTCAGCTCAACATCTCTGAGAGCAAGAGCTTTGTGGAGAACGTCCGTAGTGCCATCCAGTTTGAGCATGACTTCAATATGTCTGAGCTCGGTCAGCCTGTCGATCGCTCGCGCTGGCTCATGAATCCTCAGGACGTCAATGCTTACTATATGCCTACGACGAATGAGATCTGCTTCCCCGCTGGTATCCTACAGCCTCCATTCTTCAACATCAACGCTGATGACGCTGTCAACTATGGTGCTATCGGTGTGGTCA
>CABQOJ010000140.1 GCA_902465775.1 uncultured Porphyromonas sp.
AGAGCTGGACAAGAAGTACACCGCAGAGATGCAGACGATGAACGACGAGTATCAGAAGAAGCTCGAGCTCTATATGAAGGACAAGGAGGGTCTCTCCGAGGCGCTCCTCAAGAGTCGTGAGCAGGAGCTCGCTGATCTGCAAAGTCGCATCCAGCGCTCCTATCAGGCTATGCAGCAAGACATGGAGAAGCAGCAAGGCACGCTTATGGCACCCATCCAGCAGAAGATTGTAGAGGCCATCAAGAAGGTAGGCGACGCAGGTGGTTATACCTACGTTATGGAGGCCACGATGATGCTTTACTCAGGTCCCTCTGCGGTAGACATCACGGCTCAGGTCAAGAAGCAGCTAGGCCTCTAGTACGCTCACGACCAGCATAGCGAGCCGGCGGACTAGTCGATAGTCCCCCTCGGCTCCCATCATACGAAGCCCCACGCTCTGCTCAGCAGACGTGGGGCTTTTTTACGACCCTCGGCATAGCGCTCACGAGCGGTCTAGACGAATTGCCAGCATGCAGGGCACATCTGCTCGATCTCCACGGAGGAAATCCTAGACTCCTCGGTGGAGATTTCTTATTTGCTCCGATGCGCGAAATGAAACTTCGGAAGAATGAAATGAAACTTCGGAAGAACGAAATCACAAGTCCGAGCTATTGCTCCTTTCCTCCCGAGGAAAACTAACTTTCCACTATTGGAAAACTAACTTTCCACCGCTGGAACCGTTTCGAGACTTTTACAAAAGCGCTCGTCTCCCTACACGATACGGCTACCGAGAGCCCGATCGAGAGGATTGTGCTGGGGAGCGCTCATAGCTAAACATTGGGACGGCACAAACTTAATTACCGACGTTTAGGTATTGATTTGCGTAGGCTCTCCTTCATACCTTTGCAGTGCAATCAGGTAATCAACTTTTCTAAGCAATCAAAGTATATGAAGAAAACAATCCTACTCTCTCTAGCGGCGCTTATGACGCTGCTACTATGCGCTTCGTGCAACAAGGACAATAACGAACCGAAGCTTGCGACCAAGAAGATCGTTGTAGACGCTTCCGACTATACGAAGTGGGTCTACATCAACTTTGCCAAGGGCGAAGTGGTCACCGTATCCGCTCCTGAGACCGATCTCTCGTGGGATCTAGGTCTGCACCGCTACGACTTCAAGACCAATGGCGGTACCTCTGGCAAGGGCAAGGGCGCTGCCACTCGCACCACCCAAAAGGACCTAATGGCTAACATCCCTACTCCTAAGGATAGCGAGTGGACGCTAGACCGTGAGGGTATGCTTCTGATGAAGTTTGGTGCCAACAAGGATGGTAAGCACGATATAGAGTACAAGAAGCAGTCGGCCAACTTCCTCCTCACCTCAGAGCCTAAGGGACAGGGAAAGCCTGGCTACCTAAACAAGGGTATCATCAGCATGGCTGGTATGCCTCCCACGGTGACGGTAGACCCCTCTGTCTTTCTCGTTCGCTCGGCAGCTGGGCAGATCGTCCGCGTCCGCGTCCTAGACTATCAGAATGCGACAAAGAAGACAGGTCACATCACCCTCGAGTATACCATTCAGGCAGACAAGAAGTAATCACCCCTTTACCAGCTCGGAGCTACTAGAGAGACCGCTCTCTGTGGCTCCGAGCTTTCTTGGCTCTAAGCGTCTCTTAAGCTTGCTGAGCCTATTCCCTTTTACTCCCTAAACCTTCACTATATGAAAAGGTCTCTATACACCCTCCTCTCCCTACTCACCCTCGCGGGAGCTCTCTCCGCCACACCCACTCCGCAAGACTCGACACTCGTAGATAGTACGAAGTTCAAGTGCCTCGACGCAGTGGTCGTCACGGGCACCCGCACACGCTGCCCAATGAAAAACATCTCCATACCGATCCGCGTCGTCTCGCCCAAGGAGATCGAAGCGGTGCAGGCTCGATCCGTAGAGGATCTGCTGCAGATGGTAATCCCTGGCGTGCAGACGAGTATTCACGGTACACAAAATCGAATGAGTATACGGGGGCTCTCGGCAGACTACTACCTCTTCCTCGTAGATGGTGAGCGCATGACCAACGAGGGCTCGGCCAGTAGCGTAGACCTGGAGCGTATAGACCCTTCATCGATAGAGCGCATCGAGATGCTACAAGGCTCTAGCTCGGCTCTCTATGGCAGCAACGCCATAGGCGGCGTGATCAATATCATCACGAAGCGGAGCCACAAGAAGCTCGGTGCCAACCTCTCTAGCCACTACGATACGCAGAGCATACAGCGCTACAACGGTCGTCTGGTGATGAGACTGGGTCGTGTGACCAGCACCACAACGGGAGGCTATGCCAAGCAGCATGACTACGAGTTGCCAGGTGTCAGTGCCGATAGACCACGCACGATGCCAGGCTTCTACACCTTTCACATTGGAGAGAAGCTACGCTACCTCTCCCCAGACAAGCGTCTCTCGATCACCGCTACGGGACGCTTTCACTCACGCATGCAGGACTTTGACGATAAGGAGAAGAACCGCTACCAGAGCCCCACGGGCAATCTGCAAGTACTCTACAAACCCACCGACGGTCACTCTATAGAGACCAGCTACCATATCGAGGGGTACAAGCGAGACAAGTACTTCTTCCTCGCCACGAAGGAGGAGGGCCCCTGGGATCCACAGTTTAACTACCTGACGCAGACGGCGCGCATGCAGTACAACTACGACCCGACGGAAGATCCCTACAAGCCGAGCTTCAATGCGGGCGTGGAGATCCTCCACGAGAACCTGCGCAGCGTACAGGTGACCAATATGAATGACGTACACAGCGCTTCGACCAAGACGCTCTACGGGCAGATGCTCTGGCGCATGGACAATAACTGGAGCACTACCGTAGGCCTCCGTCAGGATATGCACTCGACCTATGGGACGCACCTGACGCCTCGCTTGTCGATCATGTGGCGCAATCGCAACTACGCCCTACGCGTTAGCTACTCCGAGGGCTTTAGATCGCCTTCGCTCAAGGAGCTCTTTATGGACTGGGACCACAGAGGCATGTTTCGCATCAAAGGCTCTAGCGACCTCAAGCCAGAGATCAGCCACCTCGTGATGATTACTCCTGAGTACAACAACTCCTTTATGAATCTCTCCCTCTCGGCCTCCTACAACCGTATCAATAACCGCATCTATCTGCGTCCCGAGCAGGAGGGCAGTGTACTCCAATATCGCAACGGGGAGAAGCCCCTAGACCTGTGGAGCGGTACGGCGATGCTACGGGTCACACCCTTCGCAAACTTTGATATCAACCTTAACTACGCCCTCGTCCTAGAGCAGATGAAGGTGCAGGGCAAGACGCAGTCCTTCCATATCCGCAACACGAGACCACACCACATCAATGGCTCCGTGCAGTATGGACACCGCTGGGGCTCGTACACCCTCTCGGGGCAGGTCTCAGGGCGCTATCTCAGTGGCGTGACCTCTGCCATCTACGATGTCAATAAGGATGACTACAGCTACGCCTCCTACCCGGGCTACGCGCTCTTTAGGGCAAGCGTCACGCAGCGCTGGCAGACCCTCCTAGACCTTAGCCTGACACTGGGCTGCGACAACCTTTTCAACTATATGACCCCGATCATCGAGCAGGGCGCTTCGCTATCGCCTGGACGTAGCTACTTCGTTTCGCTCTCACTGAACTACTAAAAAG
>CABQOJ010000141.1 GCA_902465775.1 uncultured Porphyromonas sp.
AAATAGTCATATCTGGCTTCGGAGGTCAGGGCGTACTCTCTATGGGTAAGATCATTGCTTACTCTGGTATTATGGAGAATAAGGAGGTATCCTGGATGCCTTCTTACGGACCTGAGCAGCGTGGTGGTACGAGTAACGTTACGGTCATCGTCAGCGATGAGCCTGTGAGCTCACCCGTTGTTAACGAGTATGATGTCGTCATCGTGCTCAACCAACCATCACTCGACAAGTTCGCTCCTCGTGTCAAGAAGGGCGGTATCCTGATCTACGACCCAGCTCTCATCCAGCACAAGTCTGATCGCAAGGACATCAACATCTACGAGGTTCCCGCTACGGATCAGAGCCTCGAGATGGGCAATGACAAGATCTTCAACATGATCATCCTCGGTGGTATGCTTAAGGCGGCTCCTATGCTCAAGCTCGAGAGCATCATCGCAGGACTCAAGAAGTCTCTGCCTGAGCGTCACCACAAGCTGATCCCCCTCAACGAGGAGGCTATCAAGCGCGGTATGAATAGTCTGATCAAGGTCAACTAATCTAGGGAGACCCGCACACACTATATAATATAATGTCAAGGCGTCCGCCGATCTACTCGTTAGATTGACGGACGCCTTTTCTTTACGGCAAAGCCTTCTCTTTACGGCTAAAGCCTTCCTCCGATCAGATGTTGCGTTTTTTCGGCTAAAGCGTTCGTTTCCTTATAAAAGAGTACCTTTGCACCGATTGAGACTGAGGCAACGGTCTCAGATAGCGTGAGAATATGGCAAAGCAGAAGAACTTAGTAATAGTAGAGTCCCCCGCAAAGGCGAAGACGATTGGCAAATTCCTCGGAGATGACTACAAAGTGCTCTCGAGCTATGGACACATACGTGACCTCAAGCCGAGTAGCTTTAGTGTAGACGTGGAGCATCACTTCGCACCCATCTATGAGATCCCCGCAGACAAGCAGCGTCTCGTATCGGAGCTTCGCAAAGCGGCTAAGGCGAGTGACGTCGTCTGGCTCGCATCCGATGAAGACCGCGAGGGAGAGGCGATCGCTTGGCACCTCTATCATGTGCTAGACCTACAGAACAAGGAGACACACCGTATCGCATTCCACGAGATTACCAAGAGCGCCATACAGCACGCCATACAGAACCCACGCTCGATCAACGAAAACCTCGTAGATGCCCAGCAGGCGCGCCGTGTCCTAGATCGTATCGTAGGCTTTGAGCTCTCGCCAGTCCTCTGGCGACGTGTCGGCCCCTCGCTCTCGGCTGGACGTGTGCAGAGCGTTGCTGTGCGTCTCATCGTAGAGCGGGAGCGCGAGATACTAGCCTTCCAGCCAGAGACCTCTTTTGCCATCTCATCTCGCCTAGAGACCAAGGGCGGAGAAACCTTTACTGCGACACTCCCTGACAACCTCCCCTCCGAGGAAGCCGCTCGCCAACTCATGCAGCGAGCTATCGATAGTCAGTCCACCTTTGCCGTGCAGCAGGTCGAGCAGAAGCCTGGGCGCCGCTCTCCGTCGGCGCCATTCACCACGAGTACGCTCCAGCAGGAGGCTTCTCGCAAGCTCGGTATGAGCGTCTCCAACACGATGCGTGTGGCGCAAGCTCTTTACGAGCGAGGTCTCATCACTTACATGCGTACCGACTCGGTGAACCTTTCCAGCCTCGCACTCCACGATGCCGAGACGGTGATCCTAGAGCAGTGGGGCGCCGACTACTATCAGCGCCGACGTTACCACGTTAAGAGCAAAGGGGCGCAGGAGGCGCACGAAGCTATTCGCCCAACCTATCTGCGCAACGCCACGATACAAGGAACTAAGCAGGAGCAAGCCCTCTACGATCTCATCCGCAAGCGCACGCTCGCTAGTCAGATGGCCGATGCCCGCATCGAGCGGACGATCGCGCAGATCGCCTCGCAGGGTGCAGAGCCCGTACGTCTAGAGGCTCGTGGCGAGGTAATCGTCTTCGACGGCTTCATCAGCGCTTACACGGAGAGCCGTGATGACGAGGAGGATACGAGTGGCAATGAGCTTCCCAAGCTGAAGGAGGACGATGCGCTACAGCTGCGAGAGATAGAGGGACGCCAATCCTTTACCAAGCCCAAGCCCCGCTATACCGAAGCATCTCTCGTTCGCAAAATGGAGGAGCTAGGCATCGGTCGTCCGTCTACTTACGCACCGACGATTCAGACGATCCAAAACAGAGATTACGTTCGTCGTGGCGAGAGCCAAGGCGAGAGTCGCGATGTGCTATACCTCAGCTGGCAGCATAGTGCAGGAAATACAACTATCAAGTCGCACAAGCAGAAGGAGCGCTACGGTGGCGACCGTGGACGGCTCGTCCCCACTGATATGGGCATTGTGGTGACCGACTTCCTGACGGAAAACTTCTCCCGTGTCGTGGACTACAACTTCACGGCCGATGTCGAGGAGCGCTTTGACAAAGTTGCCGAGGGCGAGGCTCAGTGGCAGGATTTGATTGGGACGTTTTACGATAAGTTCCACCCGATGATCGAGGAGCAAAGCCAGTCAGGCGCCAAGCGCTATACAGGCGAGCGTCTGCTCGGCACCGATCCCGTCAGTGGCAAGCCGGTCATCGCGCGCATCGGTCGCTACGGTCCGATGGTACAGATCGGAGAGGCGCCCGACAATGATCTGCCCGAGGCGGAGCGGGAGCGCCTGAAGCCTCGCTTCGCCAGTATCCCCAGCAATCTGCTCATAGAGACCATCACGCTAGAGGAGGCGCTGAAGCTCTTTGACCTGCCCCGCACGGTCGGTGAGTTTGAGGGTGGTGACGTAGTCGCTGCCGTAGGTCGCTTCGGTCCTTATCTACGGCATAAAGGCGCCTTCACCTCCATCCCCAAGAGCAGTGGTCTGACGCCCGAGGAGATAACGCTCCAGGAGGCGATCGAGCTGATCGAGGAGAAGCGTCGCAAGGACGCCGCCAGTCTGCTCAAGAGCTTCCCCGAGGACCCCGACATTGCGATTCGTGACGGACGATGGGGCGCTTACATCAAGGCGGGCAAGAAGAACTACAAGCTCACCAAGGAGCAGAAAGCTGACCCCACGAAGCTGACATACGCCGAGGTCGTCGCCATCATCGCTGAGCAAGACAAAGAGACCCCGAAGAAGGGACGTACCACAACGAAGAAGAAGAGTACGACGAAGAAGGCGACTACCTCTGCCAAGAAGGCGGCGCCTAAGCGTAGTGCAGCCTCTAAGTCTTGATAGCTCTCCACACTTAAAGCCATGGAGGCTCCCGTACAGCGTGTATTCCTTGAGGTCGCTTACGACGGTACCAACTACTGTGGCTGGCAGGTACAGCCCCGTGGTGTCTCGGTGCAGTCTGAGCTAGAGCGCGCCCTGTCCATACTCTTTCGCCAGCCGATCTCGGTCACGGGAGCTGGCCGCACAGACGCTGGGGTGCATGCTTACAGTATGATGGCACATGCCGACCTTCCGATCCCGCACCCACCGCTAGCACAGATACAGAGAGGCTTGTGTGGCATACTGCGTGGTGGCATATCCGTTCGCTCTGTCACGCCCGTCATCCCGACGGCTCACGCCCGCTTTGACGCTACCTCACGAAGGTATCACTACTACATCTC
>CABQOJ010000142.1 GCA_902465775.1 uncultured Porphyromonas sp.
CTGCATCTTAGAGCTACTCTCGAGGAGTAGGCCCTCCATGCTGTATACCTGCACGCTTGTAGCTCCAGTGACCAGTAGCCGTCCACCATCGATGACGATCTGTAGGTCACTATCGTTAGTCGTCAGAGGGCTTTCGATAGCCGTTGTCTTCTTGAAGTTACTCCAGGGGAGACTCTTTTTGTAGAGCTCGCTAGCGCTCTCGGGGACCTTGAGGAAAGCGCGCTCATAGGTCACGCTCTCAAATGGAGCATTGCCACATAGCGGTGGTTTGGCCGCATTGCAAATAACAGAGTCGAGCACGAGACAAGCCTTAAACGCTTCGTCTCCTATCCAAGAGGTCTTGGAGGGGATCGTAATACTGCTGAGACTAGAGCAGGAGGCAAACGCTTTGTTGGCGATCCCCTTGACCTCTGATGGTAGCACCACCGTGGTAAACGACTCGCAACCAGAGAACGCCATATTCTCTATCTCCTTGACAGAAGCTGGGATCTCGATGGTAGGCAGCTTGCGACAGTTGTAGAAGGTAGCCTCTCCTATCTTATCTATATGCTTAGGTAGGACAACCTCAGTGAGTGCTGTACAGCCTGAGAAGGTCCATGTACCAGTCGTCGGGACATCCTCTCCGAAGGTGGCACGCTCTAAGCTTGTACACTTTTCAAAGACCCATATATCTATCTCCTTGACAGAGTTTGGTATGGCAATCTCCTTGATAGCAGTACAGCCCGAGTAAGCCTTGTAGCCGAGGCTCTCAAGACCGTCGGGGAGCTTGACGTCGGTGAGCTTATCGCACTTGAAGAATGCCCACTTGCCGATGCGTCGGAGTGAAGAGGGCAGGGCTAGATGCTCCAGGCTTACACATTTGTAGAAGCCCCACTGGCCGATCTCCGCTAAAGCACCAGACAGTGTCACGGAGGAGAGACTAGCGCACTCGAAGAATGCCTCATCATCAATCTTTGTGACCGTATTGGGTAGCACAATGGATGTAATCGCTTTCTTTTCGAAAGCCTTGGGGCCGATGGTCGTTACCTTGGCAAAAGCTTCGTCTGCCGAGAGATCGATCTCAGTCTCTGCGCCTAACCACTTTATTAGGGTCGTCTTGTCGTCAGAGAGCTGGTAGCTCTCAGCAGGATAGTTGATCACAACCCTCGCCTGTATATGCTGGAAGGAGGACCAGGGGGCTGTCGTCTTGTACTTATCAACGGCATCTTCTGGCACGTAGAGGAGAGCTGTCGTGTAGACTGACTGATCAACAAACTTCTCTGTCGTCGTGGCTGGCTCGCTACGCATGACCGTTATTTTGGTCAGCGGTGTCTCGGTGAAGGCATGCCTGCCGATAGTGGCTAGAGAGGCTGGTAGTACGATCTCCGTAAGGCTTGTACAGTGTGACAGCGCCCAGTCTCCTAGCGTGCTGAGCTGATCTGAGAGCGTCACGCTCTGCAGAGCTGGACACTCAGCAAAGGCTGATGTCTCAATGGTTGTCACTGCTCCTGGGATTTCGACAGCTGTCAACTTAGAGCACCGTGCGAAAGCCCACTCCCCGATGGAGGTTAAGCTACTCGGGAGCGCTATCGTAGCTAGCTCACTACACTCAAAGAAGACTTTATTCCCGATCGTCGTTAGGCCCGCAGGGAGGGTTACCTCTTTGAGTGCCTTGCAGTGTGCGAAAAGACACTTCTCTAGCGTGATCATCTGCTCTGGCAATTGAATGCTCTCGAGGGCATTACAACCAGAGAAGGTCCACTCACCGATCTTCGTAATCTCAGCGGGTAGCGTGACCTGCGTCAGCTTAGGACAGTTGACGAAGATTTGCTTCTCAAGCGTTGTCACTCCATAAGGCAGCGTGATCGACACAAGGTCCTCAGCCTCGTAGAATGCGTTTTCACCGATCGTAAGCAGATTGGCAAAGGCTGGGTCTGCGGCCATGTTGATAGTAGCCTCAGAGCCTGACCAGCGGATGAGCGTCCTCTTATCATCAGAGAGCTTGTAGCTACTCTCGGGATAGGCGCTCTGTATGCCATCGATATGAATAAACTCCTTCCAGGAAGTGGCCTCCTTATAGCTCACTACAGTGGGTGCGGGGACGACAAGGATACCCTTGCTACAGGTCGTCGGAGAGAAGATCCCCTGATTGGTCGTGGGTGGGGTCACTGCATAGCAAAAGATGGTACGTAGCGCATCGCAATCAATGAAAGCCCCCTGGTCAATGTAGCTGACAGATCCAGGGAGGAAGAGTGTGCGCAGCGCTTTGCAAGAGGCTAGCGCTCTATTCCCCACGACGGTCATCCTATCAGAGAAGTGGATGCTCACGAGCGATCCACACTCCTCAAAAGCTGAGGCAGGTAGTGCTGTCACCCCCTCGGGGAGAGTTACCTCCAGGAGGGATGTACACCCCTTAAAAGCAGAGGTCCCCAGCGTCTTAAGAGTCGTAGGAAGCTGTAGGACGGTTAGCTTCGTACACCCTTCGAAGGCCTCCATCTCAATCTTCTCAACGCCCTCGGGGATAACGATTGATGCTAGCGTTGCGAGACCTTTGAAAGCTTCGCCACCGATAGTCTTGAGTGCGCCGAAAGCTTTGTCCTGTGTTAAATCTATATCACTCTCAGCGCCTGTCCACTTGACCAGTGTCGTCTTATCTGCCGAGAGCTCGTAGCTAGCCTTAGGGTAGCCACCTCCCTGCAGAGCCACTATATTGACAAAGTTGCTCCAGGGAGCCGTCGCCTTGTATGCCTCCACCGCAGACTCAGGGACTGATAGCTGAGCATTAGCACAGCAGTCCTCATCGAATGCGCTCGCCGTCGCCGTCGGAGGTACCTCTGCCATGCAGGTTATATTGCGTAGCGCGCTACACTTATAGAAGGTCTGCACACCGATCTCCTTGAGGCTACTGGGGAGGGTAAGCGTCTCTAGAGCGGTACACTGTCCGAAGGCTAGCTCGCCAAGAGACTCCACACCTAGAGGTAGCGACAGCTCGGTAAGCTTTCCACACCTAAAGAACGCCTTGTAAGCGATCGTCTTAAGTGAAGAAGATAGTACGATCTCGCTAAGCGCTGAGCAATCCGAGAAGGCTGCTCGGTCGAGCTTCTCCACCTTTGACGACAAGGTCACACGCTCTAAGCTCTTTTTGTAGGAAAAAGCCCACTGCCCGATGGTGGTCACATTGTCAAAGGCTGGGTCTGCAGAAAGATCGATCTCCGTCTCGTTACCTTTCCACTTAGAGAGTGTCGTCCCATCAGGAGAAAGTGAGTAGCTATCAGTAGGATAAGGTGTCTGAGCACCCACTCTTAGACAGAGAGCCCAGAGGAGCAACCCTATTAGAGCCACCCTAGGGAGGAATCGCCCGACCCATGTAGTGGATCCTACAGGGCGAGGTACAGTGACAGCACATGATTGTAGCGTTTGTCTCATAAAGATATTTTTGAATTGATTAGTGATGCGAGAGAGAGTTGCCTATAAGAGCGCAAGAGTCGGTAGCAAGCCGACCCCAATTGCAAATTTATAAAAAAAAGCGACACGAGTCGCGAAATGAACGTATGATCTGTGCGCGTACATTCCACCCGCTAATGCAATTTCTCAAGAATGATGTTTTTGATGACTTCA
>CABQOJ010000143.1 GCA_902465775.1 uncultured Porphyromonas sp.
CTTAACCTGATAGAGACTGAATGCAGGGGGGACGCACGCTTAGACTTCTAAGGAGCAGACCCTAGCACTCAGTCTCTTACTATTTTCCCTACCCCACTTGAGCCTATGACGAGATATGTCACGAGGCTCTCTATACACACACTTAACTGACACAAGAGAGATGCCCACACCACCGTTTCAGTACCAGCCGATGTTTCCCGTAGGAGCCGATAAGACTGAGTACGAGTTAATCACCTCTGACTACGTGCACACGGTCGACTGCAATGGTCACCAGATGCTACAAGTCGAACCAGAGGCGCTACGCATACTTGCCGAGCGAGCTATGCACGATATAGCCTTCTACCTACGCCCTGCCCATCAGGAGCAGGTCGCATCAATACTATCCGACCCTGAGGCTTCGGACAATGATAAGTTTGTCGCCCTCACCTTCCTCCGCAATGCTGAGGTGAGTGCTCTAGGGCAGCTCCCCTTCTGCCAAGATACGGGTACCGCCATCATCCTAGGTAAGAAAGGACAAAACGTCTGGACTGGTGCTTGCGATGAGGAGTACCTCTCGCACGGAGTCTACGACACTTACACCCGCTACAACCTCCGCTATTCGCAAAATGCACCTCTCGATATGTATCGCGAGGTCAATACGGGGTGCAACCTCCCCGCGCAGATAGACCTGATGGCGACCGAAGGCGATGAGTATAAGTTCCTCTTTATCGCTAAGGGCGGTGGCTCTGCCAATAAGACTTACCTCTATCAGGAGACCAAAGCACTCCTCACGGAGGAGCGGCTCTTCCCCTTCCTAGTTGATAAGATGCGTTCGCTAGGCACTGCTGCTTGTCCTCCTTATCATATAGCCTTCGTCATCGGCGGCACCTCGGCAGAGGCAAACCTCAAGACGGTCAAGCTCGCCAGTGCCAAGTACTACGACGAGCTACCCACCGAGGGCAATGAGCTGGGGCATGCTTTCCGAGATCTAGAGATGGAGCAGCGACTCCTTGAGGCAACCCACGAGATTGGTCTGGGAGCGCAGTTTGGCGGTAAGTACTTCGCCCATGACATACGAGTGATCCGCATGCCACGTCACGGAGCTTCTTGTCCCGTCGGACTCGGAGTGAGCTGCTCGGCAGATCGCAACGTACGGGCCAAGATCAATAAGGATGGACTGTGGATCGAGCGACTCGAGAAGCACCCCGCACGACTCATCCCCGAGGCTATGCGCCACGGCACCGAGGGCGAGGTCGTCAAGGTAGACCTCAATCGCCCGATGGACGAGATACGTAAGCAACTGAGCCAGTACCCTGTCTCTACGCGTCTCTCGCTCTCAGGCACCATCGTCGTAGGACGTGACATAGCCCATGCCAAGCTTAAGGAGCGTCTCGATCGTGGTGAGGAGCTACCCCAGTACATCAAGGATCACCCGATCTACTACGCTGGTCCCGCTAAGACGCCTGAGGGAATGCCTAGCGGCTCCTTTGGACCCACCACGGCAGGACGTATGGATCCCTACGTAGACCTCTTCCAGAGCCATGGCGGTAGCCTTATCATGATTGCCAAGGGCAACCGCAGTCAGCAGGTTACAGACGCTTGCAAGGCACATGGAGGCTTCTATCTCGGTAGCATCGGTGGCCCCGCAGCAATCCTAGCGAAGGAGAGCATCAAGCATGTCGAGTGCCTCGAGTATCCCGAGCTGGGTATGGAGGCTATCTGGCGCATAGAGGTGGAGGACTTCCCTGCTTTCATCTTAGTCGATGACAAGGGCAACGACTTCTTCCAGCAGATCAGACAGTGCGCTGGCTGCCCCCGTGGCTAGCCTCACACGATGCTGAGACTTCTCTGCTCTCACAGTGGCTCAGACCACGAAGACGCAGACTGCTGAGAAGTTTATAAATATCGGAGTGATCGGAGTGACAAAAGACTCGGATCACTCCGTTTATGTATGATCTATTTTGCACTTCCGATCGACTCAAAATCCGAAGCCGATATAACTTTCCAACCACATAGAGAAGCTATCTAGAGACCCCTCTCGTAACTTATTCGTAATCCCCTAGATAGCCCTTATTCTTGATTGTCTATTACTCTGACCACTCCACGTATATATCATCGTAATAGACTAATCAATAAGCAATTAGACCAAATCTCTTAATTGTCAACAACTCTACACCCTAAACCTTTGACAACAATACAGATAGGCGGGAGGAGAGGTGCTTTTGTCGTTTTGTCCTGTTGCATGGCATCGTCAAAGTTAGGATCTTTGCAAATGAAAAGTAACCCCTCACAGAGGAGCCTCCTCATGGGTCACTTGACTATCCTACTGTTGCAAAGATAACAGTCTCATTTTACATCGACTACTATCATATACTTGACTACTTAATATGACTGACAGAGAAGCAGCCCTGCGGGCGTGGTCTGAGTGTACAGTCCTCCTCCAAGCGATGATCCAACCAGAGGTCTACAACGCTTGGTTCCCACACATCAAGCCAGTCTCACTCATCGGAGTGGAGATGACGCTCGGTGTGCCTAGTCAGTTCTTCTGTGAGTACATCGAGACACACTTCATCAATGAACTCAAGCAGGTACTACAGCGTATCGTCGGTCCCAACGTAGTCCTCAAGTACAAAGCACTTGTCGACAGCGCAGCCTCGCATCGCAAGAACTCGTCCGTCACGCTACCCACACAGAGCTATGCGAGCAATGCTTATGGTGCTGCCAGCACCTATACGATCAATGCCAATGGAGCTGCAGCCGCGCTTAAGACAGAGCCACGCCAGCTGCCAGACTTTGACTCGCAGCTCAAGCCTCAGCTGAGCTTTGATACCTACTACCAGGGAGAGTCCAATCGTACCGCCAGCTCTATCGCACGCTCTATCGCTGAGAAGCCTGGACAAGGTGCCCTCAACCCTTGCTTTATCTATGGTCCTTCGGGAGTCGGTAAGACGCACCTATGCCATGCCATCGGGCTACGGATCAGAGAGCTTTACCCTGAGTTCAAGGTGCTCTACGTCTCCTCTCACATGTTTGAGATGCAGTACGTCGCTGCTACAAGAGCCAATACGACTAATGACTTTATCAACTTCTACCAGCAGATAGACGTTCTCCTCATCGACGACATACAGGGGCTGATCGCCAAAAAGAAGACGCAGCTCACCTTCTTCCAAGTCTTCAACCACCTCTACATGCTAGGCAAGCAGATCGTCCTGACGAGCGATACAGCACCAGTCAACCTCGCTGGGCTTGAGGAGCGCCTCATCTCGCGCATCGCAGGTAGCCTGACGATAGAGGTAGAGCGTCCCGACTACGACCTCCGCAGGGAGTACCTCCGCCACAAGAGCGAGGAGAGCGGGAGCATCCTGCCCCGAGAGATGATCGACTACATCGCCCGCACGGTGACCAGTAGCATCCGTGGCTTGCAGGGAGTCTTCTTTTCGCTCATCACCCGTGCAGCCGTCGAGGGTTGCGACATCACCTCCTCTTTTGTCAAGAAGATCGTCAGCCAGACGGTCAAGCAGGAGAAGAAAGAGATCACGGTCTCTATGATTGAGAAAATAGTGTGCGAATACTTTCACGTGCCGATAGAGCTGGTGCGCAGTCGCTCGAGAAAGG
>CABQOJ010000144.1 GCA_902465775.1 uncultured Porphyromonas sp.
GTATGTGACCGAAGCCGAATCCCGAAAGCAACACAGCGATTCGCCTTTATGCAACAGTCTCACAACGCGAGACTAAGGCATCGCCACTAGTCTCCCCAATATAAGAAGAGCGGGTCTGTTCGTCACTGAGCAGACCCGCTCTCTGTGTTGCTGTTGTCGTAGTAAGCCTCAGCAAACGTACTACGATCTCTTGAAGCAAACCCCCAATAGCTCGGAGGAAATCCCTCATTTTCTCCGAAGAACAAAAAAACTCTTCGGAAGAATCAGATGAAACTTCCGAAGAATGAAATGAAACTTCCGAAGAATTTCCCGATTCCTCCGTGGAAAATTAGAAATATCTACGGAGAGATATCTGAAGGACTCCTCCGTGGTAATCGGAACATCTCAGAAATAATCAAAGTCGTCGGAGACTTCGACATACAGCTCTAGATGTGTGGTCCAGCCATCGGCATTCGGACGGGGGGATCCGTGGGATCAGTCGTCAGTAGTCCAGCGGGTCGGCTCCCACTGCGTCGTGAGTGCGTGGTAGATGGTCTCGGCCGCTACTTGTGAAGCGACACGTGACGGGTCTAGTCGCTGAAGAATCTCGTCATAGTGCGCTTGCTGCGCTTGATAGGCCGAGCCTTCACGGTCTAGGAGCGGGGTGAGCGCCTGAGCGAGGCGCTGTGGCGTCACCTTGTCACCGAGTAGCTCCTCGACGACGGGACACTCTGCGATCAGGTTCACCAAAGAAAAGTAGCGGATCGGCAGTAGATGGTCAAAAGCCCAGCGCGCTAAGCGACCTGTGGGGAGCCGATAGGCAACCACCTGTGGAGTGCCTATGAGCGCCGTCTCGAGCGTTGCCGTCCCTGAGGTGACGAGCGCTGCGGAGGCGCCAGCCAATAGCGGTAGCGTCTCGTCTGTGACCAACTTTATGCGCTCATTTATATAAGGAGTGTAGTGTGCTTGGTCAATGCTCGGTGCTCCTGCGATGACTGCTCGCCAGGGCGCTGGCAGAAGGTCAATCGCTTGGCACATGATCGGCAGGTTGCGCGCTATCTCCGCTTCGCGGCTTCCTGGGAGGAGCGCGATGTAAGGTCGTGCCGTGTCGCATAGCTTAGCATTGCTCGCCAGTAGCTTGCCCACGCTCTGTATACTCGGGTTACCCACGTAGCGAGCACGGACGCCACGCTGCGAGAGGTAGTCCGCCTCAAAGGGAAGGATCGTTAAGCAGAGATCCGTGTATCGTCTGAGCCGCTTGATGCGTCGCCGACGCGATGCCCACACCTTAGGCGGTATGTAGTAAACCACAGGCACCCCGTGCCGATGCGCCATTGGGAGCGTGTAGCGCAGGTTAAAGCCTCCGTAGTCGATCGGGATCACCACGTCAGGAGGATTCGAAGTCATCTCCTCCCGCAAGAGCTGTGCCGCGTGACCTATCTTGCGCATACTACGCAGTACGCTAGTGAAGCCCATGACCGCTATCTCACGATAGTGGTAAAGCGGAGCTACACCCGCCTGCTGCGCCATCTTGTCTCCGCCAATAAAGGCAAAAGCGGGCTCCGTATCGACCGCTTTCAGTGAGGCGATGAGCCGTGCACCGTGCTCGTCGCCAGAAGCTTCGCCAGCTATGAGCAGATATTTCATAGCTTACACGAGAGGCTTACGCTAGAGCTGTAGAGGCCACTCCTTAGTAGCCCGCTCTAGGAAGGGGTGATCCGTCATATCGATCTGTAGGGGCGCTATCGTAGCGTAGCCCTCGACGAGCCAGTAGTGATCCGTCCCCGTACGGTGATCGGGATCCACCTGGTCGCCCTGCATCCAGTAGACGGGCGTGCCGTGAGGCGTCTCCGACCGCATGTATTCATTGACGAAGCGTCCCGTCCCTTGGGGAGCCCACTTGATCCCCTTGGCGGGAGCCTTCGGGAAGTTCACATTGAGCATCGTCGTGCGAGGTAGTCCATGCTCCATCACCTGCGGGATAAATTGCTTGGCAAAGGCGCACACCTCGCTAAAGTCACACTTGTCGCTGTGATTAGCAAGCGAAAAGGCGACCGCAGGTATACGAGCTATGGCAGCCTCTATGGCAGCGCCCGCTGTGCCTGAGTAGATCGCGCAGATGCCATCGTTGCGCCCATGGTTAATCCCCGACACCACAAGGTCAGGGAGCGTAGTCGCAAAGATAGTGTTCAGCGCCAGCTTGACACAGTCCACCGGCGTTCCCGAGCAACTGTACAGTTGATAGGGCAGTTGCTCGCTCTCCTCCATGAGGGTGAGCCGTAGTGGCGTGCGGGAGGTGATCTGCGAGGAGGCTCCCGAGCGGGGCTCCGTGGGGGCGACGACCGTGACCGTCGCTATCTGGGAGAGCGTCTCTGCCAGTTCACGGATGCCCTGTGCGTGGACACCATCATCGTTGGTTAGTAGTATCTTCATAGGTTAGATTTAAGGTTGATAGTAGGACAAGTTTAGTCGTGAGCCTCAGCCGAGCGCTGGCTCTCGGGGATGATCTCCTCGAGCTTGACGCGAAACTTCAGTGCTGAGTAGGGATTGATCTCGCCAGAGCGCCTCTCGCCATAGGCCAGGTACCAGGGGATGACGATCTCCGCCTCATCGCCTACGACCATCTGCTGGAGACCAATGCGAGCCCCCTCGATGAGCTGATCCTTAGAGCCACGATTAATCGCAAACTCAGCTGGGCGCTCCGAGCCGTAGTTACCATCTACGACCTTATCCCCCACGAGCATGCGCATCTCGTAGTGGCACTTGATACGAGAGGTCTCGATGGGGTACTCCTTACCCTCGCCATGGGCGAGCCACTTCATGTAGACATAGGCAGAGGAGCCCGGGATAGAGGCTTTCGTATAGTCCTCTTTTGAAGCATACTCATTGAAGGCGGTTTCATTGTTGATGCGCCACTGAGTCGTAGCGTCGATAGGATCTTCGCAAGATGCTAAGAGGAGCAGGGAGAGTAGCGTCACGAGGGCTACTCTGAGGGATATACTATATTTCATCTTCGATCTTCTTAAGTAGCGTGTTGATACTGGTGCGCTGGGCGATGAGGTCGTGTAGCTCGGAGATAGCGATACGCTCCTGCTGCATCGTGTCGCGATCGCGCAGGGTGACCGTGTTGTCCTCGAGCGTCTGGTGGTCCACGGTGATACAGTAAGGCGTACCGATAGCGTCCTGACGACGGTAGCGCTTGCCGATGCTATCCTTCTCATCATACTGGCAGGTGAAGTCCAGGTGCAGGAGACGTACCACCTCATGCGCCTTCTCGTCCAGCCCATCCTTGCGAACGAGCGGTAGGACAGCCAGCTTGACCGGTGCTAGTGCGGGCGGTAGCGACAGGACCACGCGGGTCTCGCCACTCTCCGTCTGCTCCTCCTTGTAGGAGCCACAGAGCACCGAGAGGAACATACGATCCACTCCGATACTGGTCTCCACGACGTATGGGATATAGGACTCCTTCGTCTCGGGATCGTAGTAGCGGAGCTTCTTGCCCGAGAACTCCTCGTGGCGCGATAGGTCAAAGTCCGTACGACTATGGATCCCCTCCACCTCTTTATAGCCAAAGGGCATGAGATACTCAATATCGGTC
>CABQOJ010000145.1 GCA_902465775.1 uncultured Porphyromonas sp.
ACCTCTCTGTCTTCATACATTATGGTATCCTCACCGATGAGAAGATGGAGGAGCGTGCGCTCAAGTCGCTGCTTCTACTGGAGGATGTGGCTGGGAAATTCTACACGCCTGAGGAGTATCGTGAGCTGGTCAAGAGCAATCAGACCGACAAGGACGGCAAGCTCGTCTACCTCTACGCTACCGATCCTGAGGCGCAGTACAGCTACATCCAGGCTGCCGAAGCTAAGGGGTACAACGTACTCCACATGCACGGCATGCTCGACACACCCCTACTCAATCATCTAGAGCAAAAGTGGGAGAACACGCACTTCGTACGTGTAGACAGCGACACGGTCGACCAGTTGATCCAGCGTGACAACACGACGACCGACGCTTCCGCACATGAGACTGAGATCATGCGCAGTCTCTTTGCCAAGGCGCTTCCGACGGGCGAGGTCAACTATCAGGTCTTCCTACGCAATATGGGTCAGGAGGCTCAGCCAGCAGTGGTCACGCGTATGGAGTGGATGCGCCGTATGAAGGAGATGTCGCAGTATCAGCCTGGAGCTTCCTTCTACAACTCACTCCCCGACAGTTATTCGCTCGTACTCAACGCCGACCACCCACTCATCAAGAGCTTGCTAGAGGGTGAGGGCAAAGAGCTTGAGCCACAGCTTGCGTCTCTACGCTCTCAGCTCGCCACGCTCCAAGAGCAAGTCACAGAGCTAGACAAGGAGACCAAGGAGCAGACCGAGCCTACCGAGGAGCAAAAGAAAGAGCTACAAGATAAGAAGGAGGCTCTCCACAAGCAGCAAGAAGAGCTACACGGTGAGATGCAAAGCTCCTTCGACCAGTATGCCGAGAAGCAGCCTGTGATACGTCACATCGTCGAGTTGGCTCTACTCTCAGCAGGTGAACTACGAGGCGTTGCCCTACAAGAGTTCATCAAGCGCACCACCGAACTTCTATCGTCTAAGTAAATACCCCTAAGAATATCCGTTTTATGAAGAGGAACACTTCCCTTTGCAAGCGTCTCCTACTCCTACTAGCCCTCTCAGCCACCTGGCTCGTGGGGGCTGTAGCGCAGGAGATCCCCCGCTGGCTACGCTATGCCCAGATCTCACCTGATGGTAATCAGATAGCTTTTTGCTACCAAGGCGACATCTACATTGTCGATGCTATCGGTGGCGAGGCGCGTCTCCTGACTGGCTCCGATGGGTACGAGTCATACCCCACCTGGAGTCCCGATGGCAAGCGTATCGCCTTCATGAGCAATCGTGATGGGCACCGCTCCATCTACACTATGTCAGCCCTCGGTGGCGATGTCAAGCGCATCACGCGCCACTCGGGCAATAGCCATACCGTCGAGTGCTACACACCCGACGGTCGTTTTATCATTATGTCCGAATCTCTCCAGCAGCCTGCCACCAGTGCGCTCAATCCTTCGGGCATCCTCTCGCAGCTCTACATGATCCCTGTCGATGGCGGCACGCCTATGCTCTACAACCCTCGTCCTCTGGAGGCTGTCACCTTCAGCCATCGTGGCGACCGCTACGTAGCGCAAGACATCAAGGGCTTTGAGAATAAGTGGCGCAAGCACCACACCAGCTCCGTCACACGAGACATTTATATAGTAGACCCCAAAAGTGGAGTCACGACCGCCTGCACACTAGAGCCAGGCGAAGACCTCTCTCCTGTCTTCGGACCCGATGACCAGACCGTCTACTTCATCAGCGAGCGTGGCAAGAGCAATTCGCTCAACGTCTGGAAGCAGCGCATCGGCGAGCAGACCGCTCAGCAGGTGACCAGCTTCCGCAATCACCCCGTACGCTTCCTCAGCATCTCACGCTCCGGACGTCTTTGCTTCGCCTACGATGGCGACCTCTACACCATGACTGAGGGACGCTCCCCGCAGAAGGTACAGATCACCCTGCGCACCGAGGGTCCTAAGGACAAAGTGTACCGCCGCACAGCCAGCAGTGGAGGTAGCTCCTTCACGCCCAGCAGTGACGGCAAGCAGCTAGCCTTCATCATGCGTGGTGATGTCTACGTCACCTCTGTCGAGCATGGCACGACGAAGCGCATCACCCAGAGCGCCGGCGCCGAGGAGAGTGTCACCTGGAGTCCCGACAGCAAGACGCTCGTCTACGACTCACGCCGTGACGGCAAGCATATCCTCTACAAGGCGACCATCGCTTCGGACAAGGAGCTAGACTTCGCCTCCGCCACCATCATCAAGGAGGAGCCCCTCATGCCCGAGTGCAAGATGGAGCAAGCCCTCCCCCAGTACTCACCCGATGGCAAGCAGATTGCCTTCGTCGGAGACCGCAAGTGCATCTATACTTATGATATAGCGAGCAAAAAGCTCTCGCAGGTCACCAGTGGCAAAGATCAACCCGAGATGCACGGCTACATCAGCTTCGAGTGGAGTCCTGACAGTCGCTGGATAGCCTTTGGGTATACACCCAATGTGCATGCGCCCTTTGGTGACGTAGGTTTGGTAAAAGCGACTGGAGGTGAGGTGATCAACCTAACCAACACGGGTTACTTCAGCGACCTCACGGGCTGGGTCATGGGAGGAGATGCTATCCTCTTCACCTCAGACCGATACGGTATGCGCAACCACGCTTCGTGGGGCTCTATGAGCGACGCTTTCCTCGTCTTCCTCAATCGCAAGGCGTACGAGAAGTTTAAGATGACACCCGAGGAGCGCGACCTCTACGACCGCGCAGGACTAGACACCCTACAGTATGGCTCCGATCCCGCCCCTGCCGAGAGTGCTAAGAAGAAAAAGGATGAGACCAAGCCGATCGTCGTCGAGGTCAAGGGCATCGAAGACCGCATCGTACGGCTCACGCCCAATTCGAGCGACCTAGCAGACGCTTATGTCGATGCCGATGGCAAGAACCTCTACTACCTCTCAGCCTTTGAGGGCGGGTACAACCTCTGGCAGACAGATCTGCGCAAGGGCAATACCTCGATGCTACGTCAGCTAGACCTCTCGGGCAGTGCCTATATGCGCCCCACGCCCAAGGGGGATAAGATCTTCGTCATATCCTCGGGCCGAGTACAGTGCTTTACGCCCGCCTCAAAGAAGTTTGAGTCGGTCAACTACCGTGCTCGTGTGGAGCTAGACAGCTACGCTGAGCGTGAGGCGATGTACGACTTTATGGTTCGCGAGGAGGGTCTACGCTTCTACCGCGCAGATATGCACGGCGTAGACTGGAAGGGGCTGACCGACCACTACCGCCAGTTCCTGCCCCATATTGCAACAAACGAGGACTTCTCCGAGATGCTCAGCGAGATCCTGGGCGAGCTCAACGTATCGCACACAGGCTCAGGCTACAGACAGAGCTCTAGCGAGCCAGCTACGGGACGCCTAGGGCTACTCTACAACTGGTACTCCCTACCCCTCGAGGGCATCATCGTTGATGAAATCGTTACGGGCGGACCCTTCGACACCTACCTGACTAAGCTACAGCCCGGCGACCGGATCGTTGCGATCAATGGGACACGCATCGACCACCACACCGACTGGCGTGACCTCCTCGCAGGCACTACCGGCA
>CABQOJ010000146.1 GCA_902465775.1 uncultured Porphyromonas sp.
TGACGAGTTGTCCCCCAAGGTAGAAAGAGGTCGGGAAGCGCCCCTTGCGATGCGATACAGAGTATAAGTAGCGGCTCCCGTAGAGGACGGGTAGATCGGCCTCCCTAGCATAGCTCAGCATCCTGAAGATGTCATGGGGGTCATACTCCAGGTCCGCATCGTGGATAATGACATATTCACCCGCACACAGGGGCAAGCCCTGTCGTATGGCATACCCCTTCCCCCGATTGTCCTCATAGCGGAATACCTGGTAGTTGCCATCGGCAAACTTATCCTTCAGGACTTCATTCGCGATTGCTGTGGTATCATCAACTGATCCGTCATCAACGACAATCAGCTGACAGTTTAACTGGGACGCTCGTATGGCTTCGATACATCTCTCTAGAGATAAGCCGATAGTGCCAGCTTCGTTATAAGCCGGGACTATTAGAGAAAGAGAGAGAGAGTCTATGCTCTGCATAGTTATATTAGAATAATGTGTTAGTCGTTTCCTATTGTGGGAGCTAAGATACAAATAACAATTCTATCTACCAATAGTTTAGCATAACCAGCAAGTTTGGGCATCCGATTTCTGCGGTGAGGTCTAGACAAGTCCATAGGTTGTGCACTATATTAGGAAAAACGTATCTTTGTAGTTGTAGCGAGGGTGGTCCGTGGCTCTCAAGTGGCCTCCTCTCTCCTACGACTAACTCTCTAAAAACCACTAAACAAACCTATGACACGATCCTTACTGCGGTCTCTCCTTGGCGGGCTTCTGACCCTCCTGACCTTAAGCTACTCGCTCTCGGCTCAAAACGATACCCCTGAGCAAATGGTCATCTACTCTCACGATCAGAATCAACAGGTCGTCAAGAAAACGTTTGATATCTCCCAGGTGGATAGCATCCGCTTTGCAGTCGTGGAGGCGCCTGCTACAACCTTTGAGATCAAGGATGTCTCGGCGACCGCTTCGTCAGTCACCTTGTCGGTCGTACCCTCTGACAGCAAGACGACTTACTACGTCGGGCTGGACAATAAGGCTTACTACGACAAGACTTTCTCTACAGATCAAGCTTATCTAGACAACAAAATTCAGTCTCTACGCACGATCGCAAAGGAGAACGGAAAGGAGTTCACCGACTATCTAAAAGAGATCCTCAAGCGGGGAGCTGCGACCCACACCGAAGAGGGGCTCGATGGTGAGACTGAGTACTACATCTGCGTCTTCGGACTAGACGAGACTGGACGTGTGACGACTCCGCTGCACAAGCAGACGGTGAAGACTCTGAAGTCTTCAGGAACAGGCGCAAGCTCTGCAATCCCAGAGAGTCCCGTACCCTTTGGCTCTAACAAGGATCAGATAGCTGCCTATGAAGCATCTGAGGGGACAACCCTTGACAGCGACCTGTCAGGTTCTCAAGGTGAAGAGTATATGTATGTGTACAGGGTCAATAAGTCTCCGATGATCATGCGCATTTACTTCGTCTCAAAGGATGGTGCTGGAGAGCTCAACGAGTACTGGTCCGTGATGGACAACTACAATGAGGTATTTCAAGAGGCTGACGGCAAGGTCTCACTCACGGAGAGCTTTATAGCAAGCCTGACAAAGAGTGGCTATACAGCCCCCGTAGCTGGCGATGAGGGAACATTCCTCTCTAGCAAGGGCGACCAGTACGATCTCATGATCACGCCTGGAACGGGTGGAGATCTAGGGATCGAAGTGGACAAGATTGTAGTCCTAGAGTTTGCTCCTCGCGGGGAGTTCTCACCCAAAGGGTAACTCGCAGAAGAGATAATCTATGAGACGGACTATACTATTCCTCCTGAGCCTCTTGCTCCTCACCACGGCTGGGGCACTGGCTCAGGAGACGCCAGCCATCACGATACACACGACCCTACCAGGGGGTAGCACATTCACCCTAGGAATCCACTGTCGCCAGCCGATTGCTATCGACTGGGGTGATGGCGAGCGAGTGGACTACGAGTCCAACAATTATGGGATCGATGGTATCCAAGGTCAGGTCAGGGGTGATGGCTGGATACGCATCTGGAGTGAAGCTCCCGAGGGTATCCTATCCCTTTATGTAGGCAATGAGCAGAGGAACCAGCAGGTAGACAGCCTGGACCTCTCTCAGCTACGAGGGCTCAAGTTCCTCTACTGTCAGAACAATCTTCTCAGCCGACTAGACATCACCCCTTGCTTCCGACTGATGGAGCTCAACGTGGCTGCCAATCGTCTCTCGGAGCTAGACCTGAGGAACGCGCCTCTCCTAGACATGCTGGTCTGTCAAAACAATCAGCTTAAGACACTGGATCTATCTCCTGTCCAGAGCCTTATGGCACTGCGATGCGAGTACAACAAGATCTCGTCACTGGATCTGCGACACTTCAAGAAGCTCACCGTAATCCATTGCGAGGGCAACCCCTTGACTCAACTAGACATCTCACAAAATGAGGCTCTCCAGCAAATCTTTGCCCAAGAGACGCAGATCACTTCCTGGAATCTCACTCCGCACAGCGACCTCAGAGTGCTCAATCTCTCCAATATTCCTGGAGTCAATGTCACTTGGGGCGCCAAGGACGAGCTGCGGCAGATATTCCTCAACGACAATGGGCTAACCTCCCTCTCGCTACCTCTTTTGCCTCAGCTAGATCGGTTGGAGGTTCAGGACAATGAGTTGACCTCCATCAGCCTCGCTGGGATTCCCATGCTCAAAGACTTCCGATGCAGTAACAATAAGCTCCAGCAACTGGACCTTAGCCCAGTGGGACAGCTCGACTACCTTTTTGCTGAGGGGAACCAACTGTCACAGCTAGACCTATCCCACGTCAAGGGTGTCAAGGAGCTACTACTCTCCTACAACAAGCTCTCACAGCTAGACCTGTCTCTCTGCCCTGAGCTCTACCTCTTGTGGCTCACGGACAATCCGATTCAGAAACTAGACATTCGTCCCGTACCGAAGCTCTTCTCGCTATTTCTAGATGGGTGCCAGTTGTCTGACTCAGCTCTAGAGACCATACTCAAGACGCTACCAGACATCCATGAGATCCAGGCTAATGAGCGCACAGCCTGGTGGAAAAAGTGGCTACTCATCAAGAGGAATCCGCTGGCCCAGACGCCTAATGCACAGCTAGCCGTCACGAAGGGATGGCAGGTGGACCTACTAGACGCATGGCCCGGCAGATACAACGGGATCTCCAGCGTACCTGAGGCGACACGGACACGGATCGTTCGTACAGAAGAGCGCCTCAACCTATACCCGCGTGACTACGCTCCGACCGACTTCGCCTTCTATCTATACGACATGTCGGGAGCTCTCATAGCTACTGCCACACACCCCTCGCAGCTCTCTGAGATCAAGCTAGGGGATGCGACACAGCACTATCTGTGCATCACGGTCATCGATGGAGCTGTCCTGCGCACGCTCCTGTAAGTGAGAAAAGTTTTCGGCGAAATGTTTGGTGGTTTGGTTTTTTCTTTCTACCTTTGCACTCACAAACGATGACAGAGGTGTCTGTCGGTAGTAAAGGATTTGTCCCATGGTGTAATGGCTAGCAC
>CABQOJ010000147.1 GCA_902465775.1 uncultured Porphyromonas sp.
TAACCTTTGATACAACGGACGCACAGATCGTGCGTCCCTACAGCCGTTACACGTCTCGTCGTTTGATAACGGGCTACACGTCTTACTTTGATGGGATGCGGACGCACAGTCCGATTTGCGTAATTGATCCCTGTATCATCAGAAAACAGTATATTTGCAGAGCGTAGGTTGCGTCCACTCCATTCTGTCACGAAGGTGGCGGACACTGGACGACCTGCTAGGTGAGGCTATGGGGCGATGAGAGGCTTATCCGCTGGATCAGAACACTATGGCCACACCAATCACATAGAGTATAAATCTTAAGACTACAAAGTTTATGAAACGCATTGCAATCCTTACAACGATCCTCCTCCTCTGTGCTACACTAGCTGGAGCTCAGAACAAGCAAACTGGCAAGCAGTCTGGCCCTCAGATTACTGCTACGGAGACTGAGTTTGACTTTGGCACGATCAAGGAGGTCGACGGCCCAGTTAGTCACACCTTTACGGTCAAGAACACAGGTACAGCACCCCTCGTGCTCACTCGTGTCGTAGCCTCTTGTGGCTGCACGAAGCCTGAGTTTGAGACAGCGCCTATAGCTCCGGGTAAGAGCACAACGATCAAGGTGACTTACAACCCTGCTGGACGCCCTGGTCAGTTCGTCAAGACCATCTCTGTCTATAGCAATGGTAAGGATGGTAGCTACATCCTACGCATCAAGGGTATTGTTGAGTAGCCCTACGCTTACAAGAGAGATAAGTCTACAGTCACTTGATGCGATATACGCTACACGCCCCAGAGCCTTCATCACGAAGGCCGTGGGGTGGAGGAGCGTGTCTCAAGCGAACTAAGATAGATAGTGTATGGCTACAAGAAGAATGGTAGCTCTCCTGCTTTGCCTCGCTACTACGCTATCTGTAGTGCGAGCACAGCAAAGGGGGGAGATGATTGACTCGCTCTCGGCGATTCACAACTTTGGGACGATAGCTGAGGAGCGGGGCACGGTGTCGCATAGCTTCACCTTGCACAACGTCTCTGACCAGCCGATGGTCATCTTGCGTGTCAACACGGACTGTGGCTGTACGACCCCTAGTTATGATCGTACCGCTGTAGCTCCTGGGGATTCGATACCTATCCAGATCACCTACAATCCGCTGAATCGTCCAGGCTCTTTCGTCAAGTATACCCGTGTCTACACCTCTGTAGATCCGAATAAGCCTGTCAAGCTGACGATCAAGGGGAATGTAGCTACACTCGGTAGGCAGACTCCAACGCGTGCGCTCTACCAGCAAGAGATCGGAGCACTGCAGGTGAGTAACCTCTTTCTAGACTTCCCGTTACAGCCTGCTGGCGAAGAGAATACGATTCGCCTGATGCTCAACAATCCGACGGGTCAGCCTCTAGAGGTGTCGCTGGACACAGTTCCTAGCTTCCTGTCTAGTAGTATAAGCCGAGCTACGTTGGCTGCTTACGAGCCTGAGGAGATCTTCCTGACGGCGCATAATGACGGATCAATAGCACCTGGCATCCACAAAGGGTGGATAGGCATTACTGTACATGCGCAGGACGGCGAGTCAGACCTCTCGGGTGGAGTGATGGTACGACTTGTGATGCCCCCCAGCTTTGTCAAGGGAGCCCCAGCACCTCGTGCCGAGCTGAAGACTTACCAGCGTCTGACCGACTTAGCTCCAGAAGATCAAGTCTATGAGGGGACGGTCGCCCTAAAGAATGAAGGCGAAGCCCCTATGCAGCTCTACTCCGTGGAGAGCAATACCGCCTTCCTGACTATCTTGGATTACCCCAAGACGATCGCCCCAGGTGCCAGCGCTGACATATGCTATCAGCTCAAGCTGGAGGGCGTAGATCGCTCACGTGGAGCTCTCAAGGCAAACTTTGACCTTCTGCTCAACGATCCGAATGCTCCGCTGCGCAACGTCCTGGTCGTCGTCCCTAAGCGGTAGACTAAAGCCATCGGAGCTATCGGAGCTATCGGAATAACCAGATCTCTAACCTCTAATCTCTAGCTTCTAACCTCTAGTTTCTAATCTCTAATTTCTAACCTCTAGCCTCTAAATCCTCCATGCTCACAAACGATCATCCTGAGAATGACCCTCGCTATGCGGGTCTCAAGGTGAATAAAGGCGTCTCCGCCCAGCCTATGGTCAATCCCTATCTGCGCCAGCAACGGGTGCAGCGTGAGGGCTATCCCGCTGAGCGCTATATAGAGGAGATCCTAGCGGGCAATCGGACCTTCCTCGCTCGTGCCGTGACGCTCGTCGAGAGTACGCGTCACGACCATCAGCTCAAGGCGCAGCAGATACTAGAGGGTTGTCTGCCATACAGTGGGCAGTCGATGCGTGTCGGTATCACGGGCGTGCCTGGTGCTGGCAAGAGTACGTCGATAGATGCTTTCGGTATGCACCTCATCAAGCAGGGACACAAGCTGGCGGTGCTGGCGATAGACCCCAGTAGTGAGATCTCTAAGGGGAGTATCCTAGGCGACAAGACACGCATGGAGCGTCTCTCACGTGAGGAGCGTGCTTTCATTCGTCCGAGTGCTAGTAGCTCTTCGCTGGGTGGTGTGGCGCGTAAGACGCGTGAGACCATTATCCTCTGCGAAGCCGCTGGCTTTGACACGGTCTTCGTCGAGACCGTGGGGGTAGGGCAGAGCGAGACGGCAGTACACTCGATGGTCGACTTCTTCCTCTTGATTCAGCTGGCTGGTACAGGTGATGAGCTACAAGGCATCAAGCGCGGTATCATGGAGATGGCCGACGGGATCATCATCAACAAGGCTGATGGCGACAACGTCGACAAAGCTCGTCTGGCAGCGCAGCACTTTCGTAATGCGCTCCAGCTCTTTCCCGCTACCGAGTCGGGCTGGGAGCCGAAGGTCATGACCTACTCTGGACTGAAGGGGATAGGTATCAAGGAGATCTTTGACATGATCGATGAGTTTCGCCAGACGACTAAGGAGAGTGGCTACTTTGAGTACAATCGTCGCCGGCAGGAGAAGTGGTGGATGTATGAGACGGTCAACGAGGAGCTTCGTCGCTCCTTCTACGACAGTGAGCAGGTCAAGCAGCTCCAAGAGTCGATAGAGCACGAGGTCCTGGAGAATCGCATCACCCCCTTCGTGGGAGCGGGACGGCTTTTGGAGGCTTTCTACAAGTCGCTGAAGTAAAGGGGACGAGAGACACATTTAATCTATACATATAGACTACATAGTATGATGGCAGACTTAGACTTTGAGCAGATTGATCGAGGTGCGGTTCAGTACCTACGCAGTCATCTCGATCCCTCCTTTATCAAGGAGTATGACGATGATGAGATCTTTCTCTACGTGATGGATCTCTGTGACGATTACACCGAGACGCAGGGCGATGATGAGGAGGTCTGCCTAGACCTAGACGCAATGGCAGCCTATGTCTCTGATCACTTGAGTCAGGACATGGGGATCAAGATGCATGAGGACGATGCCTACGATCTCGTCTCCACGCTCTACGACTACTATGCCGAGGAGGGGCTGGTCGATGTCATAGACACCGATGAGGATTCA
>CABQOJ010000148.1 GCA_902465775.1 uncultured Porphyromonas sp.
AGTCATTGCCGAGGAGGATACGTGTCGCCTGCGGAATGACTAGCCCGACGAAGCCGATGACGCCAGCTACGGAGACGCAGGCACTGGTCAGCAGCGAGCTGAGGACGAAGAGCCACAACACGACCCGTCGTGTGTTGATGCCGAGCTGCTGTGCTTTGAGTTCGCCCAGGCGGAGCGCATTGAGCGACTGTACGAAGAGGTAGCTCACCCCTAGGAGGAGCAAGGTGAAGAGGAGCATGCCCCAAACGATAAACGGCTTGCTTTCCTGTAGCGAACCCATCGTCCAGAAGATGATGCGGGAGAGTTGCTCGGCACGAGCCACGGAGAGAAGGAGCATGACACCTGACGAAGCCATGAAGCTGACCATCACACCGACGAGGAGCATGCGCTGTACGCTTAGCCCGTGGCGCTGGTAACTATTGGCATAGACCAGTAAGATGGTGACCAAGGCTCCGATGAAGCCGAAGGCGGGGAGCGTCAGAAAGGCGGTGGACAGGCCTAAGACGATGGCGAGCGTGACCCCTAGCGAAGCTCCGCCTGAGATGCCGAGGGTGTAGGGCTCGACGAGCGGGTTGCGAAAAAGCCCCTGCAGGATAGCTCCGCAGAGGCTTAGCCCGCCACCGATGGAGATGGCGTTGATGATACGTGGCAAACGAAGCTGCGTCAGGATGGTGTAATCAACAGATGCGGGGTCGGAGAGGATCTCCGAGAGCTGCCAGAGGGAGATGGGATGCGCCCCGACATGTAGCGACAGGATGGCGACGACTAGGAGCAGCAGCACCATCAGAGGGAGCGTCCAGTAGGGCTTAGCGAGGGTCGGTCGATGGGGCATGGCGCGGGTAGCTTTTACTAGATGAGGGGAACTCTAGGCGGGCGGAGGGGCTAGGTCCTTTTACTCACTAAGGTAGTCGGTCATCAGCTGCAGTGCCTCGACAAAGTGCTGTGGCGTGGGCTGGCTGACGACTTCTCCTGGGAGCGGGCAGTAGTTGCTTTGCTGCACAGCTGTGACCGAGCGCAGCGTGTGCCACGACTCTTCTGATCCGCTCTCGCTGCCATGATTGGTGATGAGGAAGAGCACCTCGGGGTCTTGCTCTACGACATACTCTAGGCTGAGCTGACCATTGCCCGCCACGGTGACGATGTTCGTACAACCGCTGAAGGTGATTAGGTCATTCATATAGGTCGAGGTGGAGGCGCCAAAGAGTGGGTCAAAGGCGATCTGCATGAAGGCGCGCGGATGCCAAGGGCGTGCGGCATTGAGCGCCTTGAGCCAGTCGACGCGTTGGTTGATCTCTGCGAGCTGAGCCTCGGCACGGTCGCTCGCGCCGACTAGCGTGGCAATCTGGCGGTACTGCGCCTGTATGGCGTCGTAGCTGGCGGGGTTGGTGAACTGAACGACCTCGATGCCAGTGTTCTCTAGGGCGGAGATGGTCTGTGGAGCGGTGAAGTCGGAGGCGAAGACGAGGGTCGGACGCTGCGCTATGAGGAGCTCGAGATTGGTCTGTATGGCGGAGCCAACGACGGTGACGCTATCGGCAACGGCTCGGCTACAGTAAGAGGTGCAGCCGACGAGGAGCGAGTCACACGCGAGGTCGTAGATCTGATTGGTTACAGAGGGTACGAGCGAGACGATGCGTGGCGCTTGCGTCTCGTCTTCTTGCTGGCTCGCCTTGTGGCAACCGACCAAGAGGGAGAGCAGAAGTAGGAGCGGGAGGAAGCGCAGGAGCGGTCTGCGAAGCGAATGGGTTAGAGCGGTCATAGGACGTTAGGAGTGGAGGGTAAAGGAGTCGCTGTCGCGCCATACGGGGAACTTTTGCCGAAAGGCTGCCAGAGGCTCTGGCTCTAGCGTGTCACTGAGCAGTTGGTCTGCGTAGGGTTCCGCTTCGATGAGTGGGCTGCCGAGATAGTCGTAGGCTAAGCTTTCGCCTGAGTAGTCGGTGCCAAAGGGATCGGAGCCGATGCGGTTGACGCCGATGACGTAGGCGACATTCTCGATGGCGCGAGCCTGTAGGAGTGTGCACCAAGCTGTGATGCGGGGACGAGGCCAATTGGCGACGACGAGCAGGAGGTCGTAGTCGAGCGAGCCGTCCGTGTGGGTACGATTGCGACACCAGACCGGGAAGCGTAGGTCGTAGCAGGTGATCAGCCGTATGCGCCAGCCACGATAGGTGACGATGTCGTAGTCCTTGCCTGGCGTGAGGAGGCGGTCTTCGCCAGCTATGGAGAAGAGGTGCCGCTTGTCCTGCGCATAAAGCGACCCGTCGGGGAGTGCGATATAAGCACGGTTGTAGTAGTGCGTCGGCTGCGCCTCGTCGTCCCAGACGAAGGCGGAGGAGGCGATCGCTATCTGATGCTCCTGCGCCAAGGCTCGCAGACGCTCCAGCTCAGCCCCCCGCCAGGGACGAGCCGACTGAGCCACCTTAAGGTTAAAGCCCGTGAGCATCACCTCAGGGAAGACAACTAAGTGCGCTCCCTCCTCGGCAGCCGTGCGTATGTCCTCCGCCATCAGGCGAAGGTTTGCCTCGGGATCTGTCCAGACGATCGGACGCTGTGCGAGGACTACCCGCAGTGTCTCCTGCTTCATCAGCTTATTGAGCTTGCTCGCTAAAGAGATCCGGCTTCTTCGCCTGATCGGTGTGGTACTTACTCCTTATATAGTGTATGTCCTTGTCGAGGTCTCCCGTCGGGATAAACTGCTCGAAGATGCCGACCCGCTTACGCTTGTAGTCTATGACCGCCAGCTGTATGGGAACGCCCGCCTCCTCGGCAATGTGATAGAAGCCGGTCTTCCATCTGTCCCGAGCTTTGCGCGAACCCTCAGGCGTGATCGCCACGGCGAAGTCGTCCTTAGCACGAAAGCGCGCTGCGACCTGTTCGACCGTATTGCCTTTGTGGCGACGATCTATGGGGATTCCGCCCATCGCCTTGAAGAGCCATCCGAGAGGCGGAACGAAGAGCTCGCTCTTCATCAAGAAGTGCGCTCTCTGCCCCACCGCCCAGTAGTATAGCTTGCCCCATATGAAGTCCATATTGCTCGTATGGGGCGCTACACAGATGACGCTCTGCCGTGGATAGGTGGCGGGCTCGATGAGTTGCCAGCCACACCAGCGCAGTATGAGACGTGCTAGCTTCATCAGCAGACTAAGCCTCAGGAGTTAAGAGCTCGTCACTGAGCTTATTGACCTCCTCCTCGATCTCATTGGCGAAGTGTACGTACTCTTCCTTGAGCTTGTTATAATACTTGCTCACGAGCTTATGCTCGCCCTTACCGTCGGTGTGTGAGATGCGAGCGATGAAGTCTCTCTCGCCATCGATCACCTTCATAATGAGCTGCTCGATGGTGTACTCACGCTCCTTGGGAGCTACGGAGTAAAGGATAGATAGGTCAAAGAGCATCTCCTCGACCTCTGTGTGTATCGCCTTCTTTAGATTTCTACGACTTGCCATAGTTTGATTGATTAGTTGGTTATTAGCTTACGAAAAATATGATGAGCATCTGTGCCGTCAAGACACGGAGGAACATC
>CABQOJ010000149.1 GCA_902465775.1 uncultured Porphyromonas sp.
AAGAACGACAATGAAGACGAGACCACATCGCTCAACATTGCCGACATGGAGGATGCCCTCATCATTCCTGAGCAGGAGCAAGAGCAACCCGAACCAGAGCCTGAGGCTCCACAGGAGGTCGTAGAGGTTGCACTACCAGAAGAGTTTAAGGTGGTTGATGACAACAAGGAGGTTGCTAAGATTTCGATCGTCTCCGCAGACCAAAATCGTGAGCTTCCACCGCCACCTGTCATCGTCCAGCCTGTACAGACAAAAGTTGAGGAGCCTGAGGATCAGATCTTCGAGATCGTTGAGAACCCGGCCGTACCTCCTACGGGAGATATACCCTCTCTGCTTAAGTGGATTGCTAATCATATTGAGTACCCACAGAGTGCTCTAGATAATGGCATCCAAGGTAAGGTCGTACTCCGCTTTGTCGTGGAGAAGGATGGATCTATCGGAGATATACTCGTAGCTCGCAAGGTAGACCCCGCACTAGACAAAGAGGCTGTTCGCGTGCTTAAGTCTATGCCTAAGTGGACACCTGGTAAGCAACGTGGTAAACCTGTACGCTCTTACTTCACACTACCTATCTCCTTTACCATTGGTTAAGGCGAAGAGCGGTGACTACGTATTAAAGAGTAAGAACTGTAAGATGGTATAGATGCCTCTCTATACTGCTAGTCTAGCGAGGCATTTATACCACTATCATACTGATCGACAAGGGATGTCTCATTCATCAAAAGCCATGGACCTGAGCGCATATCGTCAGATGGTGCAGGATACTCTGCAACGTCTGCAACTAGATAAGCGCACGCCTCAAGCTCTCTATGCTCCGATACGGTATACGCTGGAGCAAGAAGGAGCTAAGCGAGTGCGTCCAGTCTTGGCGCTCTTGATGCAAGCATTCCTTCGTCCAGAGGCTTCACTCGTGGCATCGCCAGCAGTAGCGCTAGAGGTCTTTCACAACTTCACGCTACTCCATGATGATGTGATGGACAACTCTCCCGTACGACGTGGCAAGCCGTCAGTCTACGCTAAGTATGGACTGACCCCAGCCATCCTCTCGGGAGATGCCATGCTGATCCTCGCTTATCAGATGCTCACGGAGGAGGTCTCTCCAGAGATGCTCTCTGACCTGATGCGTGACTTCAATCGAATGGCAACGCTCGTCATGGAGGGACAGCAACTAGACCTCGAATATGAGAGGCTGGACAGTGTCTCCAAGGAGCAACACCTAGAGATGGTCGGCTACAAGACTGCGGTGCTGATAGCGACGGCAACGCGCTTTGGGGCAATCCTCTCAAAGGTGGATACAGAGCAGATAGAGCATGCCTACAACTTCGGCTGGAACCTAGGAATAGCTTTTCAGCTTCAGGATGACTATCTGGATCTATACGGGGATAGTGAAACCTTTGGCAAGCCCCTCGGGGGTGACATCCTAGAGGGCAAGAAGACTATTCTCCATACGCTCGCTTATGCGACTGCTTCACAAGCTCAGCGACAAGCACTCACAGAGGCGATGCGGAGACCCAACGAGCAGGCTGATGAGAAGATCTCAAAGGTCAAAGCTCTATATGACGAAATGAAAGTAGCGATTCAAGTGCAGACACTCGTGCGAGACTACTTGGCAGAAGCGCAGAAAGCTCTAGAGAGCCTAGAGGCGTTTACAGGTAGAAAAGCTACGTCGTTGCGAGCATTTGTAAGCAAACTGGCTGAGCGCAACACCTAAGCGTCACGCCCTTAGCGAAGGGGGTGGCAATCTAGAAGCAGATAGGGGAGACCCTATGGCTATACGGAGTAGAGATGCTGATAGATACCCACACACATATATACGGTGCCGAGTATGAGGCAGACAGAGACGCTGTCATCTCAGCGGCTTGTGAGGCGGGGGGTGGGTACTTGGTCATGCCCAATGTAGATCTCGCGTCACTCCCTCTACTAGTCGAGACACACCGCTCCTATCCCGATCGCACAGCGATGGCTCTAGGACTGCATCCCACCTCGGTGGAGGCGGACTACGCAGAGCAGCTACGTCAGCTACGCCAATACATAGCTGAGTCTAGTGAGGCAATTGTGGCGATAGGAGAGATAGGACTGGACTTCTACTGGGATCGCACTTATGTGGAGGAGCAGCAGCGAGCTCTTATCGAGCAAGTCGGATGGGCTATAGAGCTTGACCTGCCAGTGATACTGCATGTACGCTCTGCACTGGACGAGACGATTGATCTCTTGACCTCTCACTTTGCTTCGGATCAGCTACGCGGGGTCTTTCATTGTTTCGAAGGTGAGGAGGCACAGCTACAGCGTATTTTGGAGCATTTGCCCTTGATGATGATAGGGGTCAATGGCAATGTGACTTATAAGCGCTCTCGCACCGCTCAGTTACTGTCTCAGATACCTCTAGATAAGATGTTGCTAGAGACAGACGCACCCTATTTGGCTCCTATTCCCCAGCGGGGGAAGCGCAATGAGCCAGCATATTTAGTTCATACAGCTAGTTATGTGGCTGATCAGATAGGCATCTCAATAGAGAGCTTGGCAGAGCATACAACAAGCAATGCTATACGGCTCTTTTCGTTGGACTTAAATGCCTAGAAGGATCTAGAGGTTAGCTTGTGAAGATGTAGAGATAGTGACCGTGGTACCCTCGAATGTGTGCTAAGTCGCCAAAATTCTTTAGATTTGCACTGGTAAACGGACAGTAGGCTCCACGAGATAGGAGATATACTCGGAAGACATAGCTATAAGGACTACGTATGATAGACTGACATATTAAGGAGAGGTGCTCGAGTGGCTGAAGAGGCACGCCTGGAAAGCGTGTAAACGTCGAAAACGTTTCGAGGGTTCGAATCCCTCTCTCTCCGCAGTAATAACAATCAAACTAGAAATAATCAACTAACACAACTATCGCAATGAAAAAGTTATTTGCAACGTTATCATGCATGGCTCTACTCACACTGGGCCTCACACAGATGACCTACGCACAGGAGGCTGCTCCAGCAGCTACAGACACCACAGAGGAGGTGACACCAGCTGTCGCTGATGAGGCTGTTGAAGTCGACATGGAGGCTGTCATGGAGCAAGACGCTACGGCTGATCAGACCTTCCACCAGGCTCTCAAGACCAAGTTCATCGAGGGTGGTGCTGACTTTATGGCACTCATCGCACTAGTCCTCATCCTCGGTCTCGTTCTCTGCCTAGAGCGTATCATCTACCTCAACCTGGCAGACAACAACTACGAGGCATTCCTACGCAAGCTCGAGGAGGCACTCAACCGTGGTGACATGAATGGTGCCAAGGATATCGCACGCAACACTCGTGGTCCCGTTGCTTCTATCGCTTACCAGGCACTCATGCGCTTTGATCAGGGCATCGATGTTGTCGAGCGTTCTATCGTCTCTTACGGAGGCGTACAGGGTGGACTTCTTGAGAAGAACCTCTCATGGATCACGCTCTTCATCGCTATCGCTCCTTCACTCGGATTCCTTGGTACCGTCGTTGGTATGGTCATGGCATTCGATAAGA
>CABQOJ010000150.1 GCA_902465775.1 uncultured Porphyromonas sp.
CCTCGGGGAAGAAGCCCTCCCACACGGGAGCAAACATACGCTTCGACACATCGCCATGGAGCTTGCTCACGCCATTGGCCTCCTGCGAAGTGTGCAGCGCTAGGACGCTCATGGAGAACTTACCACCGCTCCCGTGGCTGTCCTTGCCCAGCTGGATAAACTCATCACGAGAGATGCCCAGACGACTATAGAAGGGCGTGAAGTAACGATCGATCAAAGCATCCTCAAAGTAGTCGTGTCCTGCCGGAACAGGCGTATGCACCGTATAGAGCGAAGAGGCGCGCACCACCTCCAGCGCCACGTCAAAGGGCAAGCCCCTATCCTCCACCAGATTGACCAGTCGCTCCACATTCATAAAGGCTGCATGCCCTTCGTTCATATGGTACACATCGCACGTGATGCCGAGCTGCTTGAGTAGCATCGTACCACCGATACCTAGGAGGTACTCCTGACGGAGTCGATTCTCCCAGTCGCCGCCATAGAGGCTGTGGGTAATACTCTTCGCCAGATCCCCATTCTCAGGCACATCTGTGTCCAGCAGATAGAGCGACACGCGACCTACTGGCACGCGCCACACCTGACAAACGACCGGCAGTGAAGCCATCTCTAGTTGTAGCGTCAGACGCTCACCTCGTTCGTTGAGTACGGGCTCAAGGGGCAGGTTGTGAAAGTTTTGCGGCACATAGTGCGCCACCTGATTACCACTTGGGTCAAGGCTCTGCGTGAAGTATCCGTAGCGATAAAGGAGTCCCACAGCTGTCAATCGGACATTGCTGTCGCTCGCCTCCTTGACATAGTCACCCGCGAGGATGCCTAGTCCACCCGAGTAAATGTGCAGCGTATTGCTAATGCCGTACTCCATGCAGAAGTAAGCGACCGAGGGGCGCGTCTCATCGGGACGCTCCTGCAGATAGGCCTGCAGTTCATCGTACAGAGCCTGCACCTCTGCGAGAAAGTGCTGGTCCTGGCAAAGCTCCGCTATACGCTCCGCCCCCAGAAGGTGAAGCATCCAGCGAGGGTTGCCATCAGTCTGCGCCCATAGCTCAGGGTCGATAGACTGAAAGAGTCGTATAGCCCGTGGTTGCCAAGACCACCATAGGTTCATCGTCAAGTCCTTGAGCGATTGCAGCTCTGCGGGGAGGTTAGACTGGCTGTATATCTCTGTCCACTGAGGTGGATTACTCTTGTATTGTGGTATCATTTTGCGTCTGTTCTATAGATCTGTCTAGCTAAAGACACTGCGAAGGTACGACTATTTCGCGCAATGGCTGTTACGCCACGCCATCCATTAGGTTACCGTCTCCAACTTTGGTCAGAGACGGCAACCTAATCTAGAGAGCGAAGCCTATGGGGTGGGCAATCTCCGTATGGAGTCTATCGGACCAGCCTGTATACGGCTTGCACGCCGTCGTGGGCTATGAGACGTACGAGGTAGACGCCGTGAGGCAGCCCAGAGAGATCCATGACGTTGGCGCTGGTCTGACTACTGGTCGCTACGAGTAGACCCTCTGCTGTGTAGACTTGCCACGAGGCGGGGGTGATGCCGATGACTTGGTAGCGCCCCTCGTCGTCTGTCGGGATGATCTGCCCAGCCACTTCAGAAGTGATCTCGGAGATGTGTGTCGTGAGCGGTGTCTCGCCATCCAGTACTATCCAGCCCTTCTTATTAGCAGCAGTGATAAAGGCATCGCTCTTCACATTGCCCTCGGGTATGTTGCCAGGCTTGGCACTGTTGAGGAAGACGATGTGGCCTGCATGCTCCTTTAAGTCGGGACGAGTCGGTAGGCTCTCCACAAGAGGTAGTGGATCGGCAAAGCGGTTGTTGCTGATCTCTAGTCTCGTGAGGCTAGGGCAGTTCCTGAGCTTCAGCTGGGAGAGCTTGTTATTGTTGATGATGAGAGCTTGTAGGAGCTTCGCCTCTCCGACCTGACACGCTGTAATCTTCTGACCCGATAGATCGAGATAGATGAGGTCGCCAGCGATGGTTAGCTTGCCATTGTGCGGTGAGGCGGGTAAGGTGGCGAGCGTGCCAGCACCTCCTATGAGCTGGTCAATGGTCTTGTCCACTGTAAAGGGGTGCTTAGCTCCAGCGGCGTCTGTGACTACGATCTTTCCACTCTTGCTGACAGCACGAATCACGAAGGGTGTCTGAGCATCGACGCCACTCTCTAGCTGTATGCCAGTTATCACTTGCGGGGTGGTGGGGACGATCTTCACTTTTGTGGCAGGCTGGACACAACGGACAGAGTAGCCGTAGTTCTTGCTCTCGTACCATCTGTTCGCAATATCTTGATCCCAAAAGAATCGCCTGAAGAGTGCACTCTTCTCATAAATAGAAGAGGTCCAGAAGTACGCTTGGAACCCCTCAGCAGAGTAGTCCATCCACTTAGACTGCGATGTGCTACCCATAGGGCGTGCGTTGAAACCTGTCAAGTTATTGCCCTGCTTGAGGACAGCGCCCGGCTCAGGACTGGGGGGAACCTTCCACCCCTCAGTACTCTTAAGCAGTAAGCCAGCGTGCTCGGACTCTCGATCTAGTAGATCAGGGTCGGGCTCAAAGCCCTTGGGGTCTACGTAGCGTATCATCGAGTGCCACTCATCATCACTGGGAACGGTCCATCCTCCCTCGGGAGCTAGTCCACGAGCATCAATTACGGCAAAGAAGTTGTAGAGAGCACCGTGTGAAGCGAGCAGGTCGAGGCTATCATTGTAGTAACAGACGGCAGCCTCTTCGGTATTCCACCACTGCGACTTGCTCAGTCCAGTCGTGATCTTCGACCCGTCACGCCAGCGCAGCGTCGCGAGGTTCTCGCGCATCCATAGCTGTGCGCCAACCTTGACGATGCCATAGCTTTTCGTCTCGTCACCTCGCTGATCAGTGAGGAGGAGAGGCTGGAGCCTGGCAGTACGAGCATTGGCAAGCTTCGCATAGCTCACCTTTAGAGTCGGGGAGATAAAGAGTCCTTCGTACTCCATATCTACAAGAAGACGATCACAGCTGTTTTGCTCTAGATCCCAGCTGTAGTGGGTAGCCTCCTTAAGGTCGTAACCAAAGGCGTAGTCGGTGGAGCCGTCTGCATTAGCCAGGTAAAGAACATCAGCGACGGCGCCCTCCTTGAGATTGCTGTCCACGATATATTCGCGACAGATAGTCGCTATGCGCATATCGCCATCGTAGACGGCGAGTAGGTTGCTCGTAGCAAAGTCCGCATCGCTGGGCTTGGGTACCTGAACCTGTGCTCCGAGCGACAGGCTGAGTGCGGTGAGGAGGAGTAATAGTGTGGTCGTTCTCTTCATAAGATATGTGTGCGCTGTGATGAAAAAGGGGAAAAAAGAGCGGCACCATGCTCCATAGCGTAATGTCTGGGGCGTGGTGCCGCTGTCGTGGGAGGGAAGATAAGGTCGCTATGGCGTCACATCGTCTCCCTCTGTGTGGGCGTGCGCTTACTTCAGCGCTGCGATAGCCTTGTCGTAGTTAGGCTCCTGGGTGATC
>CABQOJ010000151.1 GCA_902465775.1 uncultured Porphyromonas sp.
ACACCTCCATCTCTCCGAAGCGCTGACCTCCGAAGTTGGACTTACCACCGAGAGGTTGCTGTGTGATCAGTGAGTACGGACCGATCGAGCGGGCGTGCATCTTGTCATCGACCATGTGACCCAGCTTGAGGAAGTAGGTGACACCTACGGTCGCCTCCTGGTCAAAGGGCTCGCCTGTACCGCCATCATAGAGCTTCATCTGACCGCCACGTGGTAGACCAGCTTTGTCGGTCCAAGCATTGAGGTCATCGAGTGTAGCTCCATCGAAGATAGGAGTTGCAAACTTGACGCCTAGCTTCTGTCCAGCCCACGCTAGAACGGCCTCAAAGATCTGTCCTAGGTTCATACGTGAAGGCACACCCAGTGGGTTCAGGCAGATGTCTACTGGAGTACCATCTGGCAGGTAAGGCATATCCTCACGACGTACGATCTTGGATACGATACCCTTGTTACCATGTCGTCCAGCCATCTTGTCGCCGACCTGTATCTTACGCTTCTTAGCAATCAGGATCTTAGCGGTCTGGATGATGCCTGAGGGCAACTCATCGCCGAGGGTCTCATCGAGCTTGCGTCTATTGACCTCTGAAATCGTGACCTTGTCCTTCTTGATATAGTTAGCGATCGTCTGTTTGACAAGTTCATTAGTATGCTCGTCTTTGGTCCAGTCAGACATGCGCAGGTCATTGTAGTCTAGCTCGAGGAGCAGAGACTTGGTGATGCGCGTCCCAGCCTTGACCTTGACGACACCGATGTAGTCGACGAAGTCTGTTGCTGTGACCTTGTGCTTCTTGAGGATGATCTGCAGCTTGGAGACCAGCTCGTCCTTGAGTGCCGTTTGTAGCTTGGAGAGCTCCTCCTCGTAGCGCTGGTTGATCTTACGGGTCGCTGCTATACCTCCCTTACGATTGGCTCGTGAGTAGAGCTTCGTGTCGATGACGACACCCTTGAGTGAGGGCGAAGCCTTGAGCGAAGCGTCCTTGACATCACCCGCCTTGTCGCCAAAAATGGCTAAGAGTAGCTTCTCCTCAGGAGTGGGGTCGGACTCGCCCTTTGGCGTAATCTTACCTACTAGGATGTCGCCTGGTACGATGCGAGCACCGACACGAACGATACCGTTAGCGTCGAGGTCTTTGGTTGCTTCTTCACTTACGTTGGGGATGTCTGCCGTAAACTCCTCCATGCCGCGCTTCGTCTCACGTACATCGAGTGAGTACTCATCGACATGTATAGAGGTGAAGAGATCCTCTGAGACGACACGCTCGTTGAGTACGATCGCATCCTCGTAGTTGTACCCCTTCCAAGGCATGTAAGCGGCCAAGATATTGCGTCCAAGTGCTAGTTCGCCATCTTGTGTGGAGAAGCCCTCGGTGAGGATCTGCCCCTTGGTGACTCGGTCTCCCTTGCGGCAGACGGGGCTTAGGTCTATCGTGGTAGATTGATTGGTCTTGCGATACTTAGGTAGCTTGTAGGTAACCTCTGAGGGCTCAAAGCTGACAAGCTCCTCCTCCTCTGTGCGGTCATAGTCGACCACGATCTTGGTGGCATCGACATAAACAACCACGCCGTCGCCCGCAGCCTCTATCTGAGTACGAGAGTCTGAGACTAGCCTGCGCTCGATGCCTGTGCCTACGATAGGAGCCTCGGGTGTCAGTAGCGGTACGGCCTGACGCATCATGTTCGATCCCATGAGGGCACGGTTAGCATCGTCGTGCTCGAGGAATGGGATGAGCGAAGCAGCAATCGAAGCGATCTGCGTCGGAGAGACGTCCATCAGGTCTACCTCATCAGGCTCCACAACGGGGAAGTCTGCCCCATAACGCGCCTTGACACGAGAGCGGATGAAGTGTCCGTCGTCGTCTAGGGGAGCGTTACCCTGAGCTACGGTCTTGTCCTCCTCTTCTTCAGCCGTAAAGTAGGCAAGCTCGGAGTCTTCAAAGCTTACCGTACCCTTCTTGACATTACGATAAGGCGTCGTGATGAAGCCTAGTTCGTTGATCTTTGCATAGACACAAAGCGAGGAGATGAGTCCGATGTTTGGACCCTCAGGCGTCTCGATAGGACAGAGACGACCATAATGAGTGTAGTGTACGTCTCGCACCTCAAAGCCTGCACGATCTCGTGTCAGACCGCCAGGTCCTAGTGCTGACAGACGACGCTTGTGCGTGATCTCAGAGAGTGGATTCTGCTGATCCATAAACTGTGAGAGCGCGTTGGTCCCAAAGAAGCTGTTGACAACCGATGCGATCGTCTTAGAGTTGACTAGATCGACGGGAGTAAAGACCTCGCTGTCACGTACGTTCATACGCTCCTTGACCGTACGAGCCATACGACTCAGACCTATACTAAACTGGTTGTATAGTTGCTCGCCTACGGTCCTAACACGACGGTTGGAGAGGTGGTCGATGTCATCGACGGGAGCCTTACCATTGACTAGCTTGATCAGGTGACGTATGATCGCAACGATATCCTCAGCGGTGAGGATCTTGACATTGGGATCTATGTCTAGACCTAGCTTGCTATTGATCTTGTAGCGCCCTACGTCGCCTAGGTCATAGCGCTTCTCTGAGAAGAAGATGTTGTTGAAGATCTCCTTAGCACTCTGATCATCGGGTGGAGTAGAGTTGCGTAGGAGGTTGTAGATGAAGTTGTAGGCAGCCTGCTCAGAGTTGGCTGAGTCACGCTTGAGCGTGTTAAAGATGATCGAGTAGTCCATGACCTCTTGGTCTGTAGACTCCTGATTAGATGTGGCTAAGTCACGACGTAGGAGGATGGTCTCGATACCATTCTCTAGGATGACCTGAGCGTTGTCTTCGTCTAGGATAGCATTTTGCTCTACGAGCGTATTATATCGTGCGAAGGTCTCAGTCTCTCCTGTCTCCTCCTCGCTCTCCTCATCGTAATACTTCAGTATGACGGAGGCAGCTAGCTGTCGCCCATAGTTAGCCTGTAGCGACTCTAGCGTGACAGGGATCTCCTCAGCGATGCCAAAGAGGTCGAGGATATCTTTGTCTGTCTCATAGCCGATGGCACGTAGGAGGGTCGTGATGGGGAGCTTCTTCTTACGATCGATGTAAGCGTATAGCTCGTTGTTCGTATCAGTAGCGAACTCGATCCACGAACCCTTGAATGGGATGATACGAGCCGAGTAGAGTCTCGTCCCGTTGTTGTGTAGACTAGATCCAAAGAAGACGCCTGGTGAGCGGTGTAGCTGAGATACGACTACTCTCTCTGCACCATTGATGACAAAGGTCCCCGCAGGTGTCATATAGGGGATCGAACCTAGGAAGACGTCCTGTACGGTGGACTCAAAGTCTTCGTGCTCGGGGTCTTCGCAGGTGAGCTTGAGCTTGGCTCTTAGGGGGACGCTATAGGTCAGACCACGACGCAAGCACTCCTCTATCGAATACTTGGGAGGATCGACGAAGTAGTCTTCAAATAGAAGCTTGAAGTTGTTGCGAGTGTCTTCGATGGGGAAGTTCTCAGAGAAGACTT
>CABQOJ010000152.1 GCA_902465775.1 uncultured Porphyromonas sp.
CTCCTCGAGGTGGGCTACGGACAGCGCACGCCAGACTCTATCGCAGAGCTGATCCAGAGCGAAGACCGCACGCTAGCCGGCTCGGCAGCTCCAGCCCGTGCGCTCTTCTTCGTCGAGGCCACCTACCCCGACTCGATCTATAGCCTAGATCCTCAGTAAGAGCCTCGTCAGCTACTCACGCTAGGGCTTGATACATTATGAAAATGAACTAGTCTGTACGGAGGAAATCGTGAATTCCTCTGTGGGGATCTTTGATTATCCAGTGAGGAACGAAAAAGCTCTTCGGACTTATGATTTCATTCTTCCGAAGTTTCATTTCATTCTTCCGAAGTTTCGTTCCTCGCTTCGGTGAAGGATTTTTGTTTTGCACGAAGCTATTTGGGATTTCCTCGGGAGCGGTTGGCGTCTTGGGCAATTCCTAGCAAAGTGTTTATCATGCGTCAGCCCTGGGTTGGTTAGCTATATCACAGGTTAGCCCCCAATATTATTGTACCTTTGTGCTAGCTATAATTACGACAAACTAGATGGGTATAGATACGGTAGCACTCATGAGTACTCTGATGCGGATCGGGCAGTTGCTCTTGGCGCTGAGTCTCTTGGTCTTTATACATGAGCTGGGACACTTCCTCTTCGCTCGGCTCTTTGGCGTGCGGGTGGACAAGTTTTACCTCTTCTTTGATGTCAAGGGTAAGGCGCTCTGGCGCTATCGCCCCAAGGGTAGCGAAACGGAGTACGGTATCGGCTGGCTCCCGCTCGGGGGCTACTGCAAGATCCACGGCATGATCGACGAAAGCCTCGACACGGAGCAGGTTAAGGAGCCGATGCGTGGCAACGAATTTCGCAGTAAGCCTGCATGGCAACGCTTTTTCATCCTGATCGGCGGGGTGCTCTTTAACTTCATCTTGGCGCTCCTGATCTATGCGGGCATATCGTACCACTGGGGCGATGTGGAGATGTCCTCACGCTCGGTCACGGCGGGGATGATCTTTAGCCCTGCGGCTCAGGAGGTAGGCTTTCACGATGGAGACATCATATGGTCTATTGATGGCAAGGAGCGGGACGTGCTACGTGCCGACTTCATGCGTGCGGTGATCGAGGCAAGGGAGGTGACCGTGCAGCGCGATGGTCAGTTGGTCAATATCGCAATCCCTGACGATATGATGCAGCGTATCTTGCGAGGCAATGAGGGGCTGATGACGATGCAGCTACCCTTTATTGCCGACAGCGTCCTGGCGGGCAGTGCTGCTGCCGAGGCGGGGGTGCAGCGTGGCGACAAACTGTTTGCGCTGGACAGTATCCCGATGCCTCACCTGCCGAGTGGTCGTCGCTACTTCTACACCCATGCGGGCGAGTGGATTAGCTCTGAGTGGCTTCGTGGCAGTGATACGGTGCAGCTTGCGATACGCCCCGACACGACGGGCGTGATCGGCGTGATGCTCCGTCCGCTGCAAGACATTTACGAGGTGCAGCAGGTGCGCTACTCACTGCCAGAGAGCTTTGTGGCAGGATGGCACAAGGGTATAGGCACGCTTTCGGGCTATGCGCAGGATATGAAGTATGTCTTCACACCTGAGGGGGCCTCTTCATTAGGGGGCTTGGTCTCGATGGGTAAGCTTTTCCCTGCGCAGTGGGACTGGTTTACCTTTTGGCAGATATGCGCTCTGCTGTCGATTATCTTTGCCTTTATGAATATCATCCCCATACCAGGACTGGACGGAGGGCATCTGCTTTTCGTCATCTGGGAGATGATCACCGGGCGCAAGGTAAAGGACGAAGTGCTGATACGAGCGCAGATGGTGGGGATGCTGCTCCTGATAGCTCTGGTGATCTATGCTAATGCCAATGACCTCTTTAAGCTCTTCTGACAAGATGCCTAGCGACATAACCTATCCCTCGGACTATCTAGACAAAGTAGGCTACTACGACCTACTGGATTTGATTGCCTCGGAGTGTCACAGCTCTATGGGGCGGGAGATGGTGGGTGCGCTGACCGCCTCGACGAATCCGGATGCTATCCGTCACCGCCTGGAGCGTGTGCGGGAGATGAGACACTTGCTGAGCGTCACGATGGAGCTACCCACACGACGTGTCGCTGACCTGCGGGCTACGCTCGGCACGCTACGTGCTGAGGGCAGCTACCTGACAGAGGAGGAGCTGGCGCAGGTGGCTCAGGCGATCGTGAGCTATGAGGCGTGGTCGAGGCTCCTGACGAAAGTGCAGGACAATGGGACGGGCGACGTCTCACCGCTCTATCCCAGTCTGTCTCGCCTTGTGGTGGGCAGTGAAGGTCTGCAGGAGATAGCGCAAACGATCTTGCGCAAGCTGGACCCGCATGGACGACTGGTGGACAACGCTTCGCCACGGCTTGCCGAGCTACGCCTAGCCCTTCAGCGTGAGGAGCGTGCCATAGCTAAGCTGATGCGAGGGCTGCTCACGGCGGCGCAGGCGGCTGGCTATGTCGAGGAGGATGCACAGGCGACGATGCGCTCGGGGCGTCCCGTCTTGCCGGTGACCGCTATGCACAAGCGTCAGATACCGGGTATCGTGCACGATGAGAGTGCCACGGGCAAGACATTATATATAGAGCCACTCGAGGTGGTCGAGGCAAACAATCGTATCCGTGAGCTAGAGAGCGAGGAGCATCGTGAGGTGATCGAGATCTTGCGGCAGCTTACGGCACCTATTCGGGAGCGTCGTGAGACGTTGTCCCAACTTTACCTCTCCATGGGACGCATCGATGCGGTCTGTGCGATAGCACGTTTTGCCGATGAGATGCATTGCTCTATCCCTGAGGTGCGCAACAAGCCAACCATTCAGTGGTACCAGGCGGTCAACCCGATACTCCAGCATACCCTTAGCCAAGAGGGCAAAAGCGTCGTGCCACAAGACATCTTACTACGCTATCCCAACGAACGTATCCTCGTCATCTCGGGGCCTAATGCTGGCGGTAAGTCGGTCTGTCTCAAGACGGTCGGACTCCTCCAGTACATGCTGCAGAGCGGCATCCCGATCCCCGTACACCCTGACTCGGTGGCGGGCGTCTTCAAGCATCTAGCGATAGAGATCGGCGACAACCAGTCTATGGAGGACGATCTGAGTACCTACTCCTCACATTTGAAGCACATGCGGGCCATGTCGGCCACTTGTGGAGCGAACAGTTTGCTCCTGATCGATGAGTTTGGAGCTGGCACGGAGCCGGAGCTGGGTGGAGCCATAGCGGAGGGACTTTTGGCACTCTTTAATGAGCAGCGGGCGTGGGGCGTCATCACGACGCACTACCGCAACCTCAAGGAGTATGCGACCACGCACAAGGGCATCGTCAACGGTGCCATGCTCTATGATCAGAAGGAGATGAAGCCGCTCTACGAACTCTCCATTGGTCAGCCGGGTAGCTCCTTTGCCCTTGAGATAGCACGTCAGCAAGGGTTGCCGCGCAAGGTGCTGGAGTACGCCACCGAGC
>CABQOJ010000153.1 GCA_902465775.1 uncultured Porphyromonas sp.
CAGCAGTTCGTCACTCAGCTCAATGAGTCGACAGGAATAGAGGAGCTAGCTACCATACCGATTCGCATCGTCGAGGTCAATCGCTACAATCCTCAGATAAACTACAAGAACTACATCATCCCAGGGCTCGTCGCCATGCTCATTACGATGACCGCGTTCATCCTCCCAGCGCTCAATATGGTGCAGGAGAAGGAGGTCGGCACCATCGAGCAGATGAACGTCACGCCGATCCACCCGCTCATCTTCATGCTCTCCAAGGCGCTCCCCTATATCGTCATATCGATATTTATGGTCTTCCTGGCGCACCCAATCGTCAGACTGCTGTACGGTTTGTGGCCCCAAGGCAATGTCGGGATGATGATCGTCGGCACCATGCTCTACGTCCTCGCTATGAGTGGGCTGGGACTATTCATCACCAACTTTGCGCATACACAGCAACAGGCGATGTTCTCCTTCTTCTTCGTCTTGATGTTCTTCATCCTCCTCGGCGGGCTCTTCACCCCGATCGAGGGAATGCCTTCGTGGGCACGTGCCCTGGCCGTGTCGCACCCCTTCACGCACTACAGTATCTTGATGCGCACCTACTACCTCAAGCCAGTCGGCTTCACCGAGCTGTGGCGCGAGCTGACGGCGCTCTCCGTCTTTGCCGTGGTCAACGCTACCGCCGCCATCCTTACCTACCGCAAGCGCGCCTAGCCCAGAGTCTCTATCCCACTTTTTTCGTACCTTTGAGATGTACCTCCCTGATCAAACGGGGTGCGTACCATCTCACTATACACATACACTCGATCATATGAAGAAAAACTACACTTTACTCCTACTCCTCTCCATAGCTCTGCTAGGAGTAGTATCACAGACTCAGGCTCAGACACCCCTCACAGAGCCAAGTATCACGCTCTTGTTTGACAAGGCAAATGAAAACAACGCGCTCATCATGGGCGTCACTGCCCCCACGGACGGTTGCTGGGTAGACCTAAACGTCGATGGCGTGTGCCAAGACAATGAGAAGATTCCCACAGGAAAGCGGGTGATCGACCTTCCTAAGGATCTTAAGAAAGCCGTTATCTACGGTCCTATCACCTACCTCAATCTCAATAAGACAGCTGTCACCTACATCAATCTCTCCAAGATCACCACGCTCAAGGAGCTATGGTGCTACCAGACGGGTATCTCAAGGATTGACGTCTCCAAGCAGCTTGATCTAGAGAAGTTCTATTGCTCCGCAACGAGTATCGCTAGCCTAAATCTCTCTAAGAATAGTAAGCTACGGGAGCTCGGTGCGTTTTTCTGTAGGCTCACAGCGATAGATCTATCTAATTGTCCCGAGCTAGAAGAGATCTATATCAGTCTCAATAAGATCACCAAGTTAGATCTAACGCACAATCCCAAGCTCAAAAAGCTTTATTGCGAAAAGATGGAGCTCACCTCACTAGACCTCTCTAAGTGCCCCGAGCTGACTGAGATACAGTGCAGTGAGAATCGTAAGCTCAAGACCGTAGATCTCTCTATGTTACCTAATCTAGAGGTCTTCAAGGCTGACTTGATTGGCCTAGAGTCGCTAGATGTCTCTCACAATCCCAACCTCAAGCAGCTACACCTCGGAGGTAATAATCTAACCACACTAGATCTGTCTAAGAATCCGTTACTAGAGGAGCTGAACCTCAATAACAACAAGAAGCTCTCCTCAATCGACTTCCTCTCGGCTCTTCCCGAGCTAAAGATGTTTACCATCAAGGGCATCAGCGGGCTAAACGATCCAGACTTCTCTAAGAACACCAATCTGGAGTACATCAATCTAGCGCGCTGTGGATTCAAGAAAGTAGATCTCTCGCACAATCCGAAGATACGTCGCTTCTACTGCGAGATGAATGAGCTCACAGAGCTAGACCTGACGAAGACACCCCTACTGCGAGATCTCATTGCCTTTGAGAACAAACTTACCAAGCTTGACTTCTCAGCTTGTAAGGAGCTTCAGTACGCTGACATCTGCATCAATGCAATCGATGAGCATGCTATGCAGGTGGTTGTAGAGTCTATCCCTAAGTTCAAGCTACTGGATGCAAACTTCCCTGCTGCAGGACGATTCATCGCCATTGATACAGCAGAAGTTGATGAGAAAAACGACATCACCGATGTGCAGGTACAGATAGCTACCGGCAAGAAATGGGAGCTTATGTCTGGCAATGCTGGCGATCCGCAGCCATACACTGGTAGGAAGACGACCGCTGTCGCACAGCCCACGACTGAGGAGACAGCTATCTACTACAACGCCGCAGACCAGCGCCTCTACGCACGTCTTGCTGAGGATACACCCGCTACCCTACTCAGAGTCTATGCAGTAACTGGCGAAGAGCTTCTGAGCGAACTGTACGACCAGGAGGATGGCTCTATCTACGTAGGCTACCTACCACAGGGAGTCTACATCGTACAGCTAGGAGACGCCACCTACAAGTTTGTCAAGAGGTAATATACCGCACCGCCTATGGTGCCAGTCGCACCAGTCGCACCATAGGCATTAGCACTCTAAAGGGCGCCATCGAGGAAATCGAACGATTTCTCGGTGGTACCTTTTCGTTTTCCACCGAGGAACGGGAAAATTCTTCGGAAGTTTCATTTCATTCTTCCGAAGTATCATTTCACCCCTCCGTGGAGAATTTTCGTTTGCTCCCTGGAGCTTTTCGATTTCTTCGGGAGAAGTCGGAGTTAGCTGGGCTAGTCCTGAGATTTCGCGGGCGGTCGGTAGCGGGTCTCTTGTTTTTGCTGGGAGAAATTAGTACCTTTGCCCCGAACGTACAGCTACTTGTAGCTACAACGACATACTAGATGAGTTATAAACCTAGATCTATCAGACTGCTCCTAAGCACCTTACTGCTCGCATTGCTCCTAAGTCAATGCGCAGCCAAGAGTCCCAGCGGTACGACCTCTAAGCGCCCTATACTGAAGCGCCCGCCCATACAGCGTGTGGTGGGCAGCAAGGCTCAGACGGCTCACGATGAACTGGTCGCTGACTTGATCGACACAGGCAAGGAACTACTAGGCAAGCCGTACGGTTATAGAGGCAATCTGCCCTGGCGCATGGACTGCTCGGGCTTCGTATCATACGTCTACTCACGATATGGCATCACGGTGCCACGTGGCTCTGCTACGCAGGCTGGATATGTCAAGAAGATCAAGAGGGAAGAGATACTGCCAGGAGACTTGCTTTTCTTCACGGGACGTAATCGTGGTAGCGGTCGTGTAGGACATGTGGCGATGGTCATTGACATTGTCGATGGCGACCCCGTCATGATGCACAGTACCAATAGTCGTGGTATCGTCATAGAGCGTCTCGGACGTAGCGCATACTTCTCTAGTCGCTATCTGAGCGCTGGGCGTGTGCCTGAGATGAATGATTTGATCGAGAAGGGTACGCTGATGGTGCCCGAGCCGAAGCTCTCGCCTATTGCGCCTAAT
>CABQOJ010000154.1 GCA_902465775.1 uncultured Porphyromonas sp.
AGGTGGTGATGCCACCAGCTAAGATCAGTAAGAGCAGGAGGTCAACCCAAGTCATGGTCTAGTTGAGGTTTAGGCAGGGGCATTGGGTCGAGCCGTCGTTACTTATTAAGGCTCTCCTCGATGATGTGACGATCCCGTGCGGCGGCTGCTTCAGCTTGCTCTTTAGGTATGAAGGACCAGTTGCTGTAGCGGGGCGGCGTGAGCGGTTGGTGCGCCTTTGCCCACTCGATGAGGTGATAGCGCAGGTCGTGAGGCGAGATCCAGACGACGCGCTGGTGTAGCTCTTCGGGCGAAAGGCCAGCCCCTTGTGTCAGATGCCCACCGCCACCGATAGCACGGTAGGAGTTGACCGCCACGGTGTAGACGCTGTCGACCGAGAAGGGCCGTCCGTCAGACAGCTGCTCGATGGTCACTCGCTCGCCTTGCGGTTTGCGCAGATCCACCGTGTAGTCAATGCCCGCTGCTGCGCTGAAGTTGAAGGTCGGATTGACCGTCGGGAAGCGTTGCTCGTCAGTTTGATCCTTCAGATAGAGCAGATGCTCCCCAGAGCTGGCTTCGGGGCCACACCATAAGCCGTAGGAGTACTCTAGGTAGTCGTGTATCTCTTGCCCTGAGAGGCGCAGCTTGTAGAGATAGTTTTCGTAGGGATAGATGTCGAAGAAGTTCCGTACCCGCAGTGTGTCGGCGCGCTGTGCCAAGGAGAGGCGATGCGGGGCGGAGAATGAGATGTCTGCCTCGCTCAGATCGAGCTGTAGCTGATGAAGTAGGGAGATATAGGCCGAAGGACCAAAGAGTGCGTCCACTCCGATGAGTGGCTCCGTGAGCAGTGTGATAGGCTCTGCGATAAAGTTATGCACCGTGTCTGCAAAGTCTGAGAAGTAGCTAACGAAAGCGGAGTCCACGGGCACAGAAGCCATCGGTACGATCTCCCCTTGGAACTTCTTGTCGACCACTTTGTCGCCCTGCTTGGTGATAGTGACAGTCACGTCCGCCACATTTGTCGCATGGCTCCCCGGATTGATCAGCAGGACTGGAGAGCCCGAAGGACTTCGCACCGTCGTCTGATTAGCCTGGTGGTCGTGTCCGTAGAGGATCAGGTCGATGCCAGAGACTCTGTTTGCCAACTGCATGGCAAAGTTCTCACCGCCCTCTTCATTTCCCAGCCCTGAGTGCATCAAGACTATGAGGAGGTCCGGGTGGACATGCTCCTGAATCGTAGGAATCCACTTGTGAGCCGTGGCGATCGGGTCGGCAAAGGTCATCCCTTCGTAAGAGTCCTGCGGGATCCACTGAGGCACAGCGGGAGTGATCAGTCCGAGCACCGCTACCTTCACCCCGTCAACCGTGTGGACGCTATAGGGCGAGTAGTAAGGCTTGCCTGCGAGGGGACCATCGCTGTGTATGATATTGGCAGCCAGCAGTGGCGTCGCCATGTCGCGTTGCCAGCGTCGGTAGACGCTCGGCGTAGCCTCTAGGTCGTGGTTCCCCACGACGGCCGCGTCGTAGCCCAGTAGCGTCATAGCGTCCGAGACGAAGTGCGTGCGTAGCGTGTCGACGAAGTTGGAGTAGTAGACCGCTGCATTGCCCTGTAGCACATCCCCCCCGTCGAAGAGTAGCGTACTCGTCGGGTGCTCCTTCCTCACTTGCGCCACATAAGTAGAGACCCGCGCCAGTCCGCTAGGGGTACAAGTGTCCTGGACAAAGTCGTAGCCCAGTATGTTGCCATGCACATCGGTCGTGTGTAGGATGTGAATCGTGTGCGTCTCTCGCTCTGCCTTCTTGCAACTAGCGAAGCTCCCCAGCAAAAGGAGTGCGGCGAGACAATAAAGTAGGGTACGATGCTGAAGTTGGTTCATAACGTGAAGGGCTTTCTTAGGAGAGGTAAGGGTTGTGCTGGTAGATATTGCGAATGAGGCGCACGACACGCAGGGCATCCTCTATCTCCACCGCCTGAGCGGTCGGGTCGCCCAGCAGAGCGCGCGCCGTGTGGTCGATGACGAAGTGATGGTTTTGCGCTGAGCCACTGTAGGCTCCGTAGGCATTGCCTGGCTCGCTCTCGCCTAGGTTGGGGCGGTCGTAGCCGTCGATGACGCAGTGCGTTAGCTTGTTCATGAAGGGGCCGTCGAGGACGATGCAGCCACGCTCACCGAGCACGGTCAGGCGTACCCCGCAGTTGGTCCCGTAGACGGCTGTCGAGTAGGTCAGTAGCCCCGTCGTATCCTGCGGGAAGGTGAGTTGCACTACGCCCGAGTCCTCAAAGTCTACCGTCGTCTGGTGGTTGTAATTGTAAAAGCTTCCGCCCTGCACCTCAGGCATGCCAAAGCACCAGATCAGTAAGTCGAGGAAGTGCGAGTACTGCGTGAAGAGCGTCCCGCCATCTAGCTTGAGGTCGCCATGCCAGCGACGAGGCAGGTAGTAGCGCTCGTCACGATTCCAGAGACACTGCAGCTCGATCTGGTAAAGCTTGCCGAGGCGCTTCTCCTCGATCATCTGGTGAAGCCATGCTGAGACAGGCGTAAAGCGGTTTTGCAGGACACTGTATAGGTGACAGCCGTGCGCCTTCGCCAGGGCGATCAGCTCCTCGCCCTCGTCGGGGTGTAGCACGGCGGGCTTCTCTATGAGGAGCGACTTGCCAGCCTTAATCAGCTCAAGAGCGATCGGGTAGTGCAGCCCGTTGGGAACGCAGATCGACGCGACATCAAAGGTGTCACCTCCACGCTCCAGCAGCTCCTCGACGCTTTGGTAAAAGGGAATCTCAGCAAACTGCGTAGCGCCACACTCCGAAGCGGGCAATACGTCGACCATCCCGACCAACTGCGTCTGCGGATGCTTCGAGATATGCTCCATGTGCCGGCGGCCAATGTGTCCGCACCCCACGACAACCCAGCGGAGCGGGCTGTGAAGTGGCTTAGGCGAGATGGTTGTTAGGTCGCTGTGGTTCGCTGTCATAATGGGGAAGGGAAGCTTTTATAGTAGAAACTGTCTGATTCGCTCGCAGATCTCTCTAACCTGCAAGTAGAAGGTCGTCGGGGCTATTGGTAGCGAGAGCATTGTCTTCTGGAGTTCCTCCGCTACGGGACAGGAAGCCTCAGAGGTGCCGGTGTTGTAGGCCGCTATCTGGTGAAGCATCTGCGGGTAGTAGACTCGTGCGTCGATGCCCGCTGTGCGCAATTCGTTGAGTAGTCCGTCTCGCTTGTCAGAGGGTACGCAGATTGTGTAGAGGTAGAGCGCTTCGGGTCGGTCCCCACTACGCCACGGACGTTTCACCATCGGAAGGTCGGCCAGCAATTCGTCGTAGCGGTCGGCTAGCAAGCTACGTCGTCGATTCGCCTCGTTCAGGTGACCTAGCTTAACCCGTAGCACGGCTGCTTGGAGCGCATCGAGACGGCTGTTGTAGCCACACCGATCGTACT
>CABQOJ010000155.1 GCA_902465775.1 uncultured Porphyromonas sp.
GTGGACCGCTCTTCCTGGCTGATACGCTGATCAATCAAAACCTCAAGGCTGAGACGCTGGTAGACATTGCGCTGCTGGCTGCCGAAAAGGTGCGTTGCTTTGGTATCAAGCCCGTCATTGCGATGGTTAGCTTCTCAGACTTTGGAAGCACCGATGCCGAGTCCTCCGTAGAGGCTCGCAAGGCTGTTGAGATATTGCACAGAGACCACCCGCAAATCGTGGTGGACGGTGAGATGCAACTACAGACCGCACTCAACTATCAGCGACGCGATGAGGAGTACCCAAACAATCGCATCAAGGGAGAGCCCGCTAATGTACTCATCTTCCCCCGTCTCTCAGCTGCGAATGCGTGCTACCAGCTCCTCAAGCACCTAGACATAGCGGAGGATGTGATCGGTCCTATCCAGATCGGACTGGCTAAGCCGATCTACTTCGCCGATCACGATGCCGACGTCAAGGACATCGTCAATATCACAGCGATGGCATCGCTAGACTCCAGCTCCTGCTTCGTCTAGTTCGTCGCTCCATAGTACGACAAAGAGGGAGATCCGCCAGACCGGGGGGGCTCCCTCTTTAGTTTCATACGGCAGAGACTATTGTGCTACCCCTAAGAGCGAGTTAGAAGAGACCCCGACGGTAAAGCTTTACATAGGGGAGAGGGAGAAAGCAACGAGGCACCTACACCGTAACGTGTAGATGCCTCGCATCGTATGAAGTCCTTGTGTATGGACGATTATCGTGCAGTGACGACAACCTTGACTCCTTAGAGCATAACTCGCTCTACTGATGAAGTAAGAGCTGAGGTGCTGCGGAGTAGGTAGACACCAGCTGTGGGGAGGGTAATCTGTGCGGTGGCATGAGGAGCTAGCTCTAGCGTGGCAAGGCGTACACCATCCGTGCTGTAGAGCGCTACCTCCATCGTGGCTGCGCTTAGGCTCTCAAGGTGTAGCGTACCATCGTGCTGATAGCTCCAGCTGAGCTGTGTGGTCTGTAGATCAGGCGATGCAATAGCTCTTGGCTCTTCGCCCATGAGGTCGTCTCCATGTAGGATGAGCTGCCAGTAGGGAGCGTTCATATACTTTTGCATAGCCTCTGGATAGACGTGTAGCTGTACAGAGGGGAGATTGAGACCCATGAGAGACTCCTCTGTGAGGACGGGTGGCTCAATGGCGTAGTTAGAGATGTCCTTAAGCTCCTTGCAGTCGCTGAGTACGAAGGCGCCCATACCGAGGAGCGTCGAGGGTAGACGTAGTGAGCTAATCTTGTGACAGCCTGCGAGTGCGTAGTCTGATACGAAACTGGTGCCATAGGTGACGATGGCCTCGCCCTCAGCCCCTGAGGGGTGTGCCATAAAGACTGTCTGCTCGCCGTCTTTTGTGGTCGCCTTGTAGTAGAGCGAACCATTTGCGAGCCAATACTTATCATTGCCAGGGAAGGTGAACTGACGCATTCCGTTGTTGACAAGAGCGGCAACGCCGATACGCTTGATCGTCTGTGGTATAGTGATCCCCTGGACATCGGGACACTCGTAGAAGGCGTAGTGGTAGATGGTCTCTGTCTCTGCGGGCACCTTGTAGTTCTCGCTCTTGAACTTGGCGGGAGCCTCATAAAGCGTCTTCAGATCGGCTGAGTAGAGTATGCCATCACGAGAGATAAAGTGCTTGCTCCCAGAGGCAACGGAGATAGCCGTGAGCTCGGGGCAACGACGGAAGAGCTTAGCGCCCACACGCTCTAGGCTGGCTGGCAGGGTGACGGTCTCAAGGTTTTCGCAGCGCATGAAAGCGCTGTCAGCGATCGAGCGTACGCCCTCGGGGATGGTTAGGGTGGGCAGTCCGAGGTTCTTGTAGAATGCTTTTGTCGCAATGGAGTCGAGGGTGGTAGGGAGCTTCACCTGCATCAGGTTTTCGCAGCCTGCGAATGCGTTCTCGGAGATGACTTTCATACCCTCGGGCAGGCTCATCTTGCGCAGTGCAGTACAGCTTTGGAAGCAGTACTTGGGTAGTGTGTCGAGGGTCGTGGGGAGGGAGACCTGCTTGAGCGACTCGTTGCGCCAAAAGGTGCGTACGCCCATTCGCTGGAGACCCTCGGGGAGTGCTATCTCGGTCAACTTAGGGCAGTCGGAGAAAACGTCATCACCGATGCGCTGTAGCTTGGAGCCTGTGGCAAAGGTGACGTGCTCGAGGTTCATACAGTTTTGAAAGGCTGAGTTGCTGATCTCCCGAACATTCTTGCCGATTACCACCTCGGTAACAGACGAGGAGAAGAATGCGAAGTTATCGATCTTGGTCACTTCGTCAGGTACGACATATCGTCCTGAGAGGCTCATACAGCCAGATAGTACGCCATCATTGATAGTCTGAGCTGAGAGGGAGAGGGGGGAGAGTAGCACCCCAATGAGTGCAAGTAAGTAGTAGTGTCTCATAAGCAATTGCTGGTTATATGTAAAGTCTTGAACTGCCAGCAAAGGTAAGCTTTTGTGCTCACTTGACACTACAAAGGGGGTGGCGACTGCTATATAAAATGAGAGAACTCGTCTCGCTCTATGGAAGAAATCATAAATTCCTCCGTAGGGGTTTCCCCTTTTCTACCGAGGAACGAAAAAACTCTTCGGAAGTTTCAAGTCATTCTTCGGAAGTTTCAAGTCATTCCTCCGAAGTTTTACTTCTCGCCTCCGTGGAGAGTTCTTATTTCGCACGGAGCTAGTTGCAGATTTCTCCGTAGAGGTCGGTGTCTTCAGCCAGATTCGGAATAATTAGAGCGTACCTATAGTGGTGTGTAGCGGTGCACGGATAGTGTATCCTTGGATATAGCCATACGCATCTTCTAGAGGATAGATTATCCTGTGCCAGCCCTGGTGGGGGAATAGACAATGAGAGAGGGCTGAGTCCGTTGTGATGGACCCAGCCCTCTTGCGTCTGGTTGGCGACTTAGTCGCTAGAAACGGTTGCTTGTGGCGCCTGTGCTTAGAAGCGGTTGCGTACGGAGCGTGTGGTAGTGCTCTTCGACTGCTTCGGTTGCTCTGCCTTGGTTGCTTTTGGCGTAGTCTTCTTGGTGGAGCGACTCTTCTTTGCTTTGGTCGCCTTGGCTGATTTACGTTGACTCTTGCCCTCGCGAAGCTCTTGCGAGCGACGGGCACGGGCTGTGTCAAGCTCACTGTCGTCCTCGCCGTCACGTTCCTCCTGAAGGTCGCTATCGCTAGCCTCTGGTTTGGTGTACTCGGTGCCGTAGAGGCTCTCCTCAAACTGCTGTAGCTCGCCCTCGATCTGGTTGCTGAAGGCTTGACGAGCTGCCATCGCTGTCGAGTCGCTCATCTCGCTATTGAGCTCAGCGGTCTCACCGCCTAGCGTCATCGAGATCTGTCCGCGGTACAGGTTGAGACTGAAGAAGTCGTCCATCGTGGCGGTCGTGGCGT
>CABQOJ010000156.1 GCA_902465775.1 uncultured Porphyromonas sp.
TGATATACGCAACATCATGTTTCGCCCTGAGCTTTACGATCGCTACAAGGTGGACCATATCATGGTCTCCCCGCCAGCCCGCATCCAGAGCGATATGCACATGGATCATATCATGCACCTCTTTGACGAGACCAAGGCGTGGAACCTCCCCGTCGTAACGCCTGAGGGGCAGTACCTCGGATATGTCTCCAAGTCTAAGATATTCAACACCTACCGAGAGGTGCTCAACGTCCTCTCACCTGACGAATAAACAGCTAGCTATGAAGAAAGATCAAGTCCGCATCATCTTTTACGGCACCGCTCCCTTTGCGACGGCTTGCCTAGAGCGTCTCGTCGACGAGGGCTACCCTATTGTCGCTGTGGTCACGGCTCCTGACAAGCCTGCGGGACGTGGACATCGTCTACAGTCCTCGGCGGTAAAGGTCTGTGCGACTAAGCTCGGACTACCTATATTACAGCCGACAAATCTACGAGACGAAGCTTTCGTCCAGCAACTCACGGAGCTAAAGCCAACGCTCGGCGTGGTGGTCGCCTTTCGCATGCTACCGCGTGAGGTGTGGAGCCTGCCCCCGTGGGGGACGGTCAATATACATGGCTCGCTACTTCCGCAGTATCGTGGCGCTGCTCCGATCAATTGGGCGCTAATCAATGGCGAGCGGGAGACGGGCGTGACCCTCTTCCAGCTACGTCACGAGATCGATACGGGAGACATCATTGCTGCTTCGGCTTGTCCGATCGAGCCAGAGGACAACTTTGGCACGCTTTACGACAAGCTGATGGCTCTTGGCGCTGAGCTACTGGCTCACGGCTTGAGTTTGCTAATGCAGCACGATGGTCGCTACCCGCAAGCACTACCGCAAGAGGAGCACCCTGACCTGCGCCCTGCGCCTAAGCTTACGAAGGAGAATACGCGCATCGACTGGCACCAGTCAGCGCACGAGATACACAACCTGGTACGTGGCTTGGCGCCTCAGCCTGGCGCCTGGACGATGTTGGAGCTTCCCAACGAAGAGCCGCTCCTTGTCAAGATCTACGCTACCACGTTCCCGCAGCAGGAAGCGGACGAGCGACCCGTGGGACAGTGCCTCTCTCCTCGCAAAGGTCAGCTAGCCGTGCAGTGTGGCGATGGCCTCCTCCTGATTGATCAGCTAAAGCCTCAGGGCAAGAAGCTCCTCTCGGCACGTGACTGGCTCAACGGACTCAAAGTCTCCGTCGAGGAGGCGCGCTTCGTCTAGTCGCTTCCACACAAGCAAGTAGCACATCTCTAGTGACCCCACAGCTATCCATCACCCTGCCTCCCTCGAAGAGTCTCTACAATCGGCTCTTTGTGATGGCACGACTGGCGCATCGGCCCATCCCGTCGCTGTGGCGTCAGCTAGATCTCTGCGAGGACTTGGCGGTGATGCTACACGCCTCGGGGAGTAACGAGGAACGCATATCCGTAGGGGCTTCGGGTACGGCTATGCGCCTCTTGACGGCGCTCTTCGCTTTAACCACAGAGCGAGAGGTTCTGCTGGTATCGCCTGTTCGTCGTATGACGGAGCGACCGCTTGCACAGCTCATCGCACTACTCTCTCAGCTCGGAGCCGACATAGTCCAACCATCGTCCCAAGAGCCTGTCGAAGGGCTTTACCCACTGGTGCGCATTCGTCCGATGAGCCCGCAGCAGAAAGGCCTCCCCACGCTAACCCTGCCGAGCGGATTAGAGAGCAGTCAGACGGTCACCGCCCTACTCCTCATTGCTCCCTATCTGCCCCACGGACTAGCCCTTCGCTGGCAAGACGACCAACTCCCCAGCGCCTCTTACATCCAGTTGACCTGCTCCTTAATGCAGACATGCGGTATCGAGCTCTCGCTAGATCGCCACGGAATCCATGTCGCTCCAGGAGCCTACTGCGAGGCAACGCTCACACGCTTACTCTCGCACCCCATCGGTGACTGGTCCTCGGCGCAGTACCCTCTCCAGTGGGCGCTCATGACGCCACGACCCTGCCAGCTTTTCTTGACCAATGTCCCAGCACAGAGCTTGCAACCCGACGCCCGAGCCTTAGATATCCTACAGATCTCCCCCGAATGGCTAAGCGCAGGCGACGACACCCTCTGCTTTGACAGCGAGCTCCTGCAAAAGCATCTGCGTAAGCTCACGTTTGGTAGCCTTTCCCTGTCAAACAATCCAGACTTCGCCCCCACACTCATTGCCCTCCTGCTCTACTATCAGAAGAAAGCACAGCTCCGTGGACTAGACCACCTACGCCTCAAAGAGAGCGACCGCATCGCCCTCATCCTGCGCAATGGCGAGCAGCTCGATTATCAGCTCAGCTACGAGACAGAGAGTGGCTTTTGCTTAGCCGGTAGCGCACCAAGCTCCGTTCACACTCCCGTACCCATTGCCACAGATGCCGACCACCGTATGGTGATGGCGTGGGCTCCTTTCGCCTGGTATCACCAGCTACAGATCGAGACTCCGCAGGCGGTTGACAAGAGCTACCCCACCTTCTGGCGAGACTTTCGCAAGCTCTGCGAAGTCATCGCGACACCTTTATATATATGAGCACGAATCCCCTTCACCATGACCTTTGACACACTAGACCTTTCGCCCGAACTCCTTCGTGCCACCATCGACCTAGGCTTCTCCAAGCCGATGCCCGTACAGCAGGAGGTCATCCCATACCTATCCACTCATCGAGGGGATCTGATTGCGCTCTCCAAGACTGGCTCGGGCAAGACCGCCGCCTACGGACTACCCCTCTTAGAGCGCATCATCCAGGCAAAAGGCTCCGCACCTTGTGGACTCATCCTCACGCCAACACGAGAGCTCGCAATACAGGTACAGAGCGACTTAGTCGCTTTGGCAAAGTATACCTCCATTCGCCAGATCCTAGCACTCTACGGTGGCGCCTCCATCGAGGAGCAGATCCGTCAGCTCGCCAAGGGATACCATATTATAGTAGCCACTCCTGGCAGACTCTGCGACCTGCTCAGGCGCAATGCTGTCAAGCTACGCAAGGTCTCGGTCGTCATCCTCGACGAAGCCGATGTGATGCTCGACATGGGCTTCCAGCGAGATCTGCAAGAGATCCTGCAGGCGGTACCGCAGCAGGTGGAGCATTGGCTCTTTTCCGCCACGATGAGCCGAGAGGTACGGGAGATAGCCGACAATTATATCAGCGATGCCCACGAAGTGCAGATAGGTGCGCTCAATAAAGCGAATGCCGACATCAAGCATCTCTACGTAGCGGTCCCAGCACGGCACAAGTATGCTGCGCTGAAGCGTGTCGTTGACTACTATCCCAACATCTACGGAATCATCTTCTGCCGTACACGTGCTGAGACAAAAGAGATCGCCGAGTGGCTCATACGAGATGGGTACAATGCCGATGCGCTCCATGGCGACCTTA
>CABQOJ010000157.1 GCA_902465775.1 uncultured Porphyromonas sp.
ATGTACACGCAGGGCTTTATGCCGATGGTTACTTACAAGCTCTTTTTCTCTGTGAGATAACGAGGAAGGGCGGTCAGCCCCCTTGTCGTGTGCAGAATCTTGTGGTGGGCTAAGTGGAAAGTTTTCATTACCTTTGCAGTAGTTCGTGAGATACCCCGATTTGGAGGAAAGGTCTTGCTTTCGGACTCTTGGGGCATTAGCTCATCTGGCTAGAGCGCGACACTGGCAGTGTCGAGGTGATCGGTTCAAGTCCGATATGCTCCACTATGAGAGGATGGTACTGGTTTACGGTATCATCCTCTTTTTTGTTGTGATAGAGCGCTGTGCAAATGCGGTTCGTTGCTTTTGTCTCCAAGGGAGCTCGCATATCGAAGCCATAGCTACATAAAAAAGAGAAGTCCACACGACCAGTATTGTACTGCGTGTGGACTTCAACTATTCGGATGCTCTTGGGTCGCTATACCGTCACATGGCGTGTGGCATAGCTTCTAGCGGGGTCGTACGCTTTGCAGCGACTTCCCTAGAGTCCGTTGAACTAGTCGGCGGCACTCTCCTAGAGCGGAACAGTGATCACGATGCTCATCTGAAGAGGGGTGTGGGCTACGTGAGACGCTCTTGTAGGGAGAGTAGGGTGGTAGTGGCTGGTCTTTTTCAACACACACTTAACCTGCGACCAGTGGTACGCACCGTACCTGTCTCTTAGTAGCGGATCCTCTCAGCTTTACGGTGTGAAGTTGTGGCCTCACCTTAGGACTCGCATCATGATTTGCTCGGGGTGGCAAGAGGATCTATTGGTCTATCACCTAGTCGTGGGTAGACTGACTAGAACCTACAGCTGCTCCTCAAGTGATAAGTATGTACAGTGGTCGCTCTGCACGGATTCCGTGGTGACACAGATTGGTCTAGGTCGTACGCACCAGTGTAGTGTAATAGGGACAGTGGCATAGACGAGAGCCTGCTGTATTCTTCCCTCTATCAGACACCTCATAGATCTCGCATGGCACGGGTGCTAGGGTAGCACGCATACCTTTATGACACTCATGGAGATCGTAGTAGCAAGACATTGCTCAATCACTTTATCGAAAACGTTCCCCAGTTAAAGTAAATATCCTGTCTAGTCTCGTATGAGCATCCGAAGAGTCTCCTAGGTGCATTGCTGTGATCAAAGCTTTTTTGACTCGGAAGGTTGTGTCACAGCTACTTTTCTCAGAGAAAGCTGGTAGGCACTCAAGATGTCCCATTCATTGTGGTGTGATGCCTAGATGCATCGCTCGCATTGTAACATACATCTCCCGTCGCACTCGACTAGGAGTAGCGAGGAGCGTACAGCTGGGGAATAGAAGTCTCAGACTAGGATCTGATGGTTGACGGTTATTTCCTTATGCTATACCTCGTAGCGCTTCAAGCCTTGCAGGTCTTCTGACTTACCTCATACAGACATCCCTTCCCACACCACATAGTGCAGTGGTTATGATGCCTGCTTTGCGAGGATTACAGCAGCGGGACTGTTCAGGAGTTTCACCTGATTCCCTTTTAAGCCTTGAGGACTCCGGGACCCTACTCGAGGAATGAAAGTACTCTCAGCACAAAGCCACCACAAAGGTACGATAACTTTCGAAAATATCAAAGCGTCGACCTGCGGCTATTAAGAAACGGATCTAAATCCAACGTGTATTACACAAGTATGGGCGAAGTCCTTGAACTCCGCCCATACACAGATTAATCGTTTGTTTTTGAAGTGCTCCCTTTTGTAGCAGTGGTTAGTTTGCTGGGTTCACTTGTAGAACTTTACTAGTGTGATTTATGATGATCAGATATGTACCCTCTGACAAACTCCGAATATCAATAGCTACTAGATCATCGTTTTCGGACATCGTCGTGAGGCAAGTGCTACCATCTAGCGAGACAATCCGAATCTCAGTTCCCTTTGTTACTCCAGTGAGATAAACGTAGTCGCTTGCTGGGTTAGGATACATACGCATCTCCTGTCGTGTCGGTGCAAGGATTGCGGTCAGCAAGGGCTGTATCTCCTCATTTGTGAGCTCATGCTCCACAACACCTCCGTCTGGTTGTATTTCTATGCGGTAGAGCTTCCAGTTCTTATCCTGAAGCTTTTGTAAGCCGTCCTTAGTTAGGTGCGGTGTGGTCAGACATGAGGTAAATGTGTCCCTCGACCTCTCCAGCTCGGCTGTAGAGTGATGTAGAAAGCTTGTCAAAAGCCTCTGCACTCATCTCATTGTCGTAAGTTGATAGGTCTCTGAGCTTAAGATTGTGAGTCATATCGTAGCTACTAATCTGGTTGTTTCCGAGATCTAGTCGCATTACATTAGGGATCAGAGCGTAGTCAATCGTCTGTAGCTTGTTGTTGCTGACTATGAATTCTTGGATCTGCTCCATCTTGTCCATCTGTAGCTGGGTCAAGCTATTGTTTGAGAGGTTTAGACTCTCCAGTGCAGTATTGTGGCGCAGGTCTAGAGCGGTCAACTTATTTTGCGATAAGTTCAGACGCTGTAGCTGGGGTAGCTGTTCTAGCGTTAGACTTTCTACCTGATTGTTGGACGCATTCAGCTGTACGAGGGGCATATTGTCCGCCAGCGTGATTCCCGTCAAGCGGTTATTTGCACAGTTTAGATTGAGTAGATTGTTAGAGTGTGATAGGTCCAACTCTTCTAGTTGATTGTCTCCACAAGATAGTCTCTGCAGACCTGCGAGCTTTTCTAAATTGAGCTTTGAGATCTTATTTCCACCACAGAGAAGCTTCTTGAGCGATGTCGCACTGTTGAGTTTTAGATCTGTGATTTGATTATTCTCACAGTCTAGACTCTCTAGAAGTGTCATGCCGTTTAGTTTCAACTGTGTCAGCTGATTACCACTACAAGCTAGCTCCTTCATGTTGTCAGCTCTACATGATAAAGACTTTACCTTAGCTGAGGAGCAGTCTAGACTAGTGATGTCTCCGTATAGCTTGACGCTCTCGCCGAGCAACTTGCCAGAGATCATGCCACTCTTTACTGGGAGCTGTACTCCGTCGCCCCAATCTACGCTTAGATCGCCATTAGCATGCACCTCCATAGAGAGAGACTCGCCATTGGGCAGGTCAAACGATAGAGCCGCATTGGCGGGAGTATATATGATTGCTGCGTAGGTATTCTTGCTGTTGATTACCCAACTAACTTGTGCTACGCCCTTAATGCAAGTTAGCGTGATTCCACTCTTTCGCTGATCAGTACGTAGGAACTTGATAGCATCGTCTAGCGTCTCAAATGTTTTTGTGATATTTCCAAATACATCTGTTGCATAGAGCTTATAGTCAGTATTGGATTGAGTGAGTAGCTTTGCGTGGTGTATC